>CAZXJG010000001.1:0-7070 GCA_964640985.1 uncultured Melioribacteraceae bacterium
GAACTGCAGCTTAAAGAAACTGAAAAAATGCATATTAGTAATATCAATCGCGACGAAAACGGACAGCCTGAATTTCGCATAGTTAACGGTAAAGACGGCTTAAATACAAACGGGAAAAATAATATAGATATTGATCAAGAAATGGCGGATATGGCAAAAAATCAGATTATGTTCAGATTTGCTGCGAGGAAGTTAAACATTTATTATCAAACCTTGCAAGAAATTATACGAGGAGGCAGATAATGAACCTAGAAAATGGTTTTTCAGCATTTAACATAAGTGCAAGAGGAATGAGTATTCAGAAAAAAAGGATGGAACTGATTACCGAAAATATAGCTAATACAAATACTACAAAAACAACCGAAGGCGGTCCGTACAAAAGAAAATTTCTTCGAATAACAGATAGTAGTAATTTTAATAACGTCTTTTCCCAACAAAGTGTGCATCTTAAGTTAAGAACAACTAATGCCGACCAAATAGAATATCCAACTGATTCACCCGAGTCGGTTAACCAACCTGCCGATAAAATAAAAATGCAGGTTGTTTCAGATAATTTACCGGGAGAAAAAGTATATATGCCGGATCATCCTGATGCCGATAAAAACGGATATGTGCAGATGCCGAATGTAAATATAGTAACCGAAATGATTGATATGATTACCGCTTCAAGAAGTTTCGAATCTAATTTAACGGCCTTTAATGCTTCAAAACAAATTGCAAAAGATTCTTTGGAGATATAATATGAAAATAAGCTCAAATCCTGTTGGCAATTATTATCCTGTAAATTTTAGAAAAACTACTAATGCTAAAAAATTAAAGACAGATCAAATAATTAAAACACCCGTTGAGATATCAAAAGATGAAAAAAGTTTTTTTGCAAATCTTTATCCCGACAAAAAAGAACAAATTATCGATTATCATTTTTATGAAAGATCCGGGAAAATGTCGGGTGTATCGATTGGTTCAATATTAGATAAAAGAGGTTAAAATGAAAATAAGTCAAATAGAGGGGATGTTCCCAAAATTGCCTTCACTAAATAAATTAGGTGGGAAAGAAGATAAAAAATTCGGGAATGTAATCTCCGAATTTATCAACAGTGTAAATATGGAACAACAAAATGCAGATAAATTAACTAACGATTTTATTGAAGGTAAAAATGTTGAATTACATCAAGTTATGGTTGCTACCGAAAAAGCAAAAACAAGTTTGGAACTTCTTATGCAAATTAGAAACAAAGCAATTGATATGTATAAAGAATTAACTAGGATGCAATAATCGTGGAAGAAAAGAAAGGTTCACTAAGTTCTCTGTTGGGAATATTTTCCAAATTCCCAATTCAACAAAAAATGATGATGGCAGTTGTAACTGTAATTTCACTGCTTCTTTTTATAATTATGCTTATCTTTTTAAATCAACCTACATACAGCAATTTATATACAAATCTTTCTATGGATGAAGCTTCAAAAATTGTAACTTATTTAAAAAGTAATGATATACCATATAAACTTAGCGATGGCGGCAATAGTATTAAAGTACCGCAAAATAAGGTTGATGATGTAAGATTAGGTTTAGCGAGTAAAGGAATTCCAAACTCGGGTACTATCGGTTATAAATTGTTCGACAAAAATACTATGGGTATGTCGGAATTTATGCAGAAAATAACATATAAACGAGCCTTAGAAGGTGAAATTGCAAAAACAATTAAACATCTCGATGGAATTGAAAATGCGTGGGTAAAAATTGTCTTCCCGGCAAAATCGGTATTTAAAGATGAAGAAAAAAAGCCTACGGCTTCAGTTGTTCTTAAATTAAGGTCCAATGCACAACTTTCACGCAATAATATTGTTGCTATCTCCAATTTAGTTGCAAGTAGTGTAGAAGGATTAAAACCGGCGGATGTAACAATTATCGACACAAACAATCGTCTTTTATCTAACCCGCCCGATAGTAATCCGCTTGCGATTTCCAGCGGAAAACAATATGAGGTAAAGCGTTCAATAGAAAAATATCTTGAGCATAAAGCTCAATCGATGCTGCAATCTGTTTTGGGTTACGGTAATTCAGCAGTACGTGTTAATGTAAATATCAATTTTAAACAAGTTGAAAAAACAATGGAACTATACGACCCCGAATCGCAAGTTGTAATTAGTCAGCAAACTATCAAAAACAAAAGTGCCGGGGCATCGATTAAAGACTCAAATAAAGTTACATCCGAAAACACAACTACTAATTACGAAATTAGCAAAACTATCGAAAAAGTAATGCAAGGCGCAGGCACCATTAACCGGTTGACCGTTGCAGCGGTAATAAACGGAATTCCTGAAAAAATCAAAAAAAACGGTAAAATAACTACCGTAATTGAACCGCGCAGTCAACAACAATTACAGCCGTTAGCCGATATTATTAAAAAAGCCATAGGGTTTGATGCAAAAAGGCACGATGAATTTTCCATAGTAAGTATACCTTTTGTAAATCAGTTCGTTGAACCAAAGCCTGTAATAAAACAAACACCGTTTAACGATATTGGACAATGGACTAATTTAATTTTGATTGTTGTCGCTATTTTAGCATCGCTATTTGTTTTGAGAGGTTTAATGAAAAAATTGAAAAATGAAAAAATTATTATTGGAACTATTGGTGGTTATAACGATCAAGCCTTTAATGATTTAAGCATCCCAGGCGGGAAAAGTATGCTGTCTTCTAATTTTTCAGTGCCGCCAAAATCTAAAAAAGAGTTAATGGCTATTGGCGATATTGAAGATGAAATTACAGATGAAGCAGCATTAAAAAAGATGAAACAAGAAAAGATAATTAATTATGTTGAAAAAAATCCGACAGAAGCAGCAAAATTAATTAATTCATGGTTAAAAGAAGACGAGTTCTAACATAATGCAATCAAGCCAAGAAATTGCCAGCAAAAATGATCTTTCGGGCATTCAGAAAGCAGCGGTCCTTTTAATTGTATTAAATGTTGACCCTGCCTCTGAAGTTTTGAAACATTTAGACCCTGCTGAAGTTGAACAGATTTCAGCGGCAATTTCAAAAGTCAAAAATATTCCATCCCATGTTGTAGAACAGGTATTAGACGACTATTATAATTTAGTTACCGCACGAGAATATGTATTAGAAGGTGGGATTGATTTCGCCCAAAAAGTACTTGAAAAATCTTTTGGTTTGGCTAAGGCTCTTGAAATTGTTGATAGGGTAAAATTAGTTACAACACTTCACGGATTTGATGTTTTAAAAAATGCCGACTCGGCACAATTAATTAACTTTTTAAATAAAGAACATCCTCAAACTATCGCTTTAATACTTGCTCATTTAAGTGCAGACCAAACTGCCGAGGCGTTAAAAGAATTACCCGACGATTTGAGAGCAGAAGTTGTTTATAGAATTGCAACACTTGGTAAAATTTCACCTCATACATTAAGAGAGGTTGAGAAAGTTGTTGACGATTTAGCGGGATTATCAATTAATCAACAAATGAGCAAATTAGGCGGACCTCAAACCGTAGCAACTATTTTAAATAGAGCCAACGTAAGTATGAATAAACAAATTCTTGCCGAAATAGAAAATAAAGACATAACCATAGCTGCCGAAATAAAAAGACTAATGTTTATTTTTGATGATATTGTACATCTTCAAAATAAAGATATTCAAAGAATTTTAATGGAAGTTGATAGAAAAGACCTTGCCCTTTCTATGAAAATTGCCGATGACAATGTTAAAGAAAAAATTTTTTCGAACATGTCTGAACGTGCGGCAGATCTTTTAAAAGAGGAGTTACAATATATGGGACCGGTACGATTGCGAGAGGTTGAATCGGCACAAGCTAGAATAGTTGATGTAATTAAAGCTCTTGAAGAACAAGATGAAATTACAATTAGTTTCAGAGGAGGAGCCGAAGAAGTTTATGTCTGATATTATAAAAGTTGCAATAAAAAAAAATGGTATAAAGGCAAAAGTAAAAAGTCCCAACGGAAATATTGTTGATGATTACGATCTTAACAAAAAAGAATTTGAAATAAAAAAAAAATTAAAAAATGAATATAAAAAAGGATTTGAAGAAGGATATAAAGAGGCAAATGATAAATTAAAAGAAAAATATGAGTCGGAAGTATATAAAAAATCTGAAGAATTCTATAATATCCTTTCGAGTTTTGAAGAGAAATTAAACCAATATGAATCTTCTTTTGATAAAATTGTAAAGGATATATCGACAGCAATTGCGGAAAAAATTATTAAGCGGGAGATAAACAAAGATTCAATTTTTCAAGATACACTTCACGAAACCCTTCCTAAAATTATTGGTGCAAACAAAATCGTTGTGAAAATAAATCCCGTTGAGTTAGAATTATTAGAAAAAGAAGACCGCATAGAAGTTTACGAAAAAAAATATGAACATATCAAATTTGAACCTGATGAAAAAATAGAAAAAGGCGGTTGTTTAATTGAAACTGATATCGGAAACGCTGATGCCCGTATATCTTCACAAATTAATGAAATAGCAAGACAATTAGAAAACAACATGCCTGATAAAAGTAAATAAAGTGGAAGAGATTGAAGAATATATTAAAAAATTTACAGATGTTATAAACAAAACCGAACTTATTAAAATAAACGGTAAAGTTACAGATGTAATTGGTTTGGTAATTGTTTCCTCCGGACCGAATGTATCACTTGGTGAAATTTGTACGGTAATAGACAAATACGGTCGCGAAGTTTGCAAAACCGAAGTAGTTGGATTTAAAAATGATAAAGTACTTTCCATTGCACTTGGCGAAGTTGAATCGATTTCTCCTTCTTGTGAAATAATTGCAGATGGTAAAAAGTTTTCTATCGGTGTAGGCGATGGACTTTTGGGCAGAGTAATTGACGGATTGGCTCAGCCGATTGATAATAAAGGTGAACTTGATGTTTCAACATACAGAACAGTATATTCCGAACCGCCTAATCCATTAGAGCGGAAAAGGATATCGGCTCCTTTGCAAACCGGTGTTCGAACAATTGACGGGTTATTAACTTGCGGCAGAGGTCAGAGAATTGGGATTTTTTCCGGAAGCGGAGTTGGAAAAAGTGTTACACTTGGAATGATTGCAAGAAATACAGATGCGGATATTAATGTTATTGTTCTTGTGGGTGAACGCGGTAGAGAAGTTCGTGAATTTATTGAAAGAGACCTTGGACCCGAAGGATTGAAACGCTCTGTTGTGGTTGTTTCAACAAGTGATAAACCTGCTTTAATCCGTATAAAAGCGGCATTCATAGGAACTACAATTGCCGAATATTTTAGAGATCAAAATTTAGATGTGGTTTTAATGATGGATTCGGTAACACGATTTGCAATGGCACAACGAGAAATCGGACTTACAATTGGCGAGCCTCCTACTACAAAAGGATATACTCCTTCCGTTTTTGCTATTTTACCTAAATTATTAGAGCGTGCAGGTACATCTAAAAGCGGCTCTATTACGGGGTTTTATACCGTGCTTGTTGATGGTGATGATATGACTGAACCTATTGCCGATGCCGTACGTTCTATTTTAGACGGACATATTGTTCTATCGCGTAAAATCGCTAATCGCGGACAGTACCCCGCAATAGATATCTTACAAAGTGTGAGCCGTGTGATGCCTGATATTGTTACGGCGGATCATCGTTCACGCGCAATGGAGTTTAATGAGATTTTAAGCACATATAATGAAGCGGAAGATTTAATTAATATTGGAGCTTATGTTAAAGGGAGTAACCCACAAATTGATCATGCTTTGGCTAAAATTACTAGTCTAAGAAGCTTCCTAAAACAAGATATGAACGAAAAAGCTCTTTATAAAGATACCGTAAAACGCCTTTCTTCAATAATAGAACAGCCTTTGGTTTAATGAATGGCAAATTTTAAGTATAAATTTGAGTCAGTAAAAAATGTTAAAAAAACTATCGAGAAAAAAGTTCAGAAAGAATTAATGGAGATTGAATTTAAAATTCAAAAATTAAACGATGAGATAAACAACTTAATTACTCAAAAAGAAACGTACAGTTTAGAAATAAAGAATAGGAATAATTTAAAAGTTAGAGACCTGTATTTTTATCAAGATTATGAGAACTTTTTAGATGCTAAAATTAAGAGAAAACGAAAGGAAGTAGTTAAACTATCGAAAGAAAAAAAAGCAAAGATCGAAGAATTAATACAAAAATCAAAAGAGACTAAGATGTTCGAGAAACTTGAAGAAATTTATAAACTTGACTATATAAATGAGCAAAAAAAATTGGAGCAAAAAGAGTTGGACGAAGTAGCGGCAAAAAAATTTGGTAGGGGAAAATTATTATGAAAACTAAATTGATTTATTTATTGATTTTCTTTTCTGCATTTTTCGGCATATCGGGAATTTTAATGGTACTTGATCAAAAATATGAAAATATTTTCGATTTTAATTTTACCCCAATCAACGAGGTAGATAGCTTAAAATATAAAAATCTTGAAGGCTATAATTTCAACAAGATAAAAGAATATATCAATAAAGAATTAAAACCTGCTATAATTGATTCTTTAGACAAAAAATATTTCAAAACAAAAGTCGATACGCTAATTTTAACGGTCGTAAAAGATCCGATGCTTAAAAAAAGTCTTGCCGATGCTAAAGTTAATTTTACTAAACTTCGAAAAGATATAGAGAAAAAAAGCAGGGAAATTCAACAACTGAAATTAACGGTTAAAGTTAAAAAAGATAGCTTACATAAAGCCTGGTTAAAATCTACGGTAAAATTATATGAATCGATGGATCCGCAGATAGCAGCTAAATTAATTGAAAAAATTTCCGATAATGAAGCCAAAGAAATAATTTATACTATGAAAAATCAAAAAGCTGCTGAAATATTGTCTTACTTAAAACCTGAAAAAGTAATTACTTTAACGAAGGCTAAACAATGATTTTTAATCCCCTTTTTTTGGAAAATAGTTGTGGGAACCGGAGCTTAATTAGCTCAAAAAATAGGAAGTTAAATAAAAACAGCTATTTATTTCCCGATATCATTAAAGTACTTAAGAATAATTCCGATAGGAAGAACCTTT
>CAZXJG010000001.1:7080-33397 GCA_964640985.1 uncultured Melioribacteraceae bacterium
AACCTTTTAATCTCATCAAATAACAAAAGTAATTTATTGGATAATAAAAATGCAGTAAATATTTTAATAAATATTATTAGTAAAATAAATTTCGAACAACTTCAACGGCATGGAAAAACAAAAAAACCAATTACGCTGCAGCAATTACTCTCACCGGAAATCTTAAAATTAATACGGCAAAATCAAGGCAGCGGGCAAACGGATAACAAAACCGATACTTTTTCATTATCTGAAAATCAGATAAAAGATTTTATTGCTAAATTATTTGCACAAAAATTTGCACAAAAAGATAAACTTCGAATAGATAAAGAAATAGAACAGATCTTAAAATCTCTAAGTGAAAATCCAAATGGTCTGATTTTCAAATTTGTAACAAAAGACGGTATTTTTAATATTAATGTGAAAAAAATTGATAATCCGTTAAACAAAATTGCACAAAATTCTCCAAGCAGTAAAATTACTTTTGAACATGGTTCGAAAACACCTAATTATAAAGTTGTAATTACTTTCGATAATTTATCTAAAAACGGGCAGGGAAGTTCAGATTCTACTAAAATTAAAAATTCACTTCAGCAATTACTAACACCGGAAATCTTAAAATTAATACAGCAAAATCAAGGCAGCGGGCAAACAGACAATAAAACCAATACTTTTTCATTACCGGAAAATCAGATAAAAGATTTTATCGCAAAATTATTCGCGCAAAAAGATAAACTTCAAATAGATAACACTACATCTGGGAAAAACGATACGAAATTAGATAGTGTTGATAAAGAAATAACTCAGATTTTAAAATCGTTAAGTAAAAATCCAAACGGACTGATTTTCAAATTTGTAACCGAAGACGGTGTTTTTAATATTAATGTGAAAAAAATTGATAACCCGTTAAATAAAATCACACAAAATTCTCCGAGCAATAAAATTACTTTTGAACATAGTTCGAAAGAACCTAATTATAAAGTTATAATTACTTTCGATAATTTATCTGAAAACGGGCAGGGAATTTCAGAACAAATAAAACATGACATTTTTATTCCGTTCGCCACTTCAAAAGGCAGTTCAACACATATTCAGAACAATAATTTAAATTTTTTAACGAAGGAATTGGGATCACCAATTAAAGAATTTGAACTATTAAAATACACGATAGTGCCAAACAACAAACCACAAGACGGTTCAGTTCAAAACAATGAAAATTCTACTGGAATATTTGTTCTTAATTCTAATGATAATATTACAGATCAAATTAATAATCTTGAAACAAAAGGGAATGAACATTTATCGGGAGTTGTAAACAAAATAACAAAAAATATCGATTTCATAGTTAATAACAAGCTGCCGCATCAATTTGGAAAAGTAAACATCTCTCATATCAAACAGTTAGTGAAAGAAGCTAAAATTGAAATTGATAACATAGAATTAAAGTTACCTTCAAAATCTGAAGCTCAAAACAAAATTAGTCAAAATAAAATAGGAATTTCTAAAAGTGATGAGAATAAATTTCAATTATTTAATTTTGATAAAACTCCGGATAAATTAGCTGAGTTATTAAAGCTTTCTAATAAAATGGAGAATGCATCTATTAAACAACCCGATTTATTTACCGTTAAAAAAGATGGAAAACAAATTTCGTCAAAACAGGGTGTACAAACTTCAGGTCCACCGGAAAATACGAAAGCATTTTTTCAGAAAAACAATTTAAAAGTTCTTATTAAAGAACAGATACTAAACAATATTACTTCACCAAATGAAGCAGAGAAAAACAGTACAGAAACAAAAAAACATAAATTGAATGATAATCATCTGCAAAAAGCAAAGAGTCAAAATGAAAACAATTCGTTAAATTCAAAAACACTCGATGCAAACAACAAAGCATCGACAAATCAAATTGAAGTTTCGGAAAACTTAAAACAAAAGCCGGCTCACTCCGAGTTAAATAATAATACTGAAAATAATAACACATCACAATCAACAAAAGCTGCAGGAGAAGGTAAATCTGCACAAACAAACAATAATATTAACAATAGCTCAAATCAATCGAGCAATAAAAATGATAAAGACACCAAAAAACACTCGGATAACGCTCTTAATTTTGTAAAGGAATTGGCAAACAAAAGTAAAATATCCGATAAAGGAAAACTCGCATTTGAAACACCAAAACAAAATAATGAACGTTTAATTAAAACCACCGAAATATTAAAAGAAATAACAAACTTTGTCCACAAACGTGATAAAAGCACAATCACATTTAAATTAAATCCTGAACATCTCGGTAAAATAAAAGTTATGCTCGATATTGTGGATAAAATTGTAAATGCCAGAATAGAAGTTCAAAATGAAGCGGTAAAACAAATGATAGAAAGTAATTTAGCATCTCTTCAGAATCAAATTTTACAAAGCGGTGTTCAATTAAATTCATTAAATATATCACTTTCCAATAATAATAGAAAACAAACAAAAAGCGATTCTTCAAAAAGGAAGAATCGTTACGCTGAAAAATTGGAAGGACAAGAAACCGAGCCGACTTCAAATAAAAAGAAAATGATGGGATATAATACTTTAGATTATATCGCTTAAGGAGGAAAAGAAAATGCTAACAAATTCCATTACAAATCTATTTGGACAAAACAGTCAATCTCAAACAGTACAAAACAAAACATTAGGTAAAAATGACTTTTTGAAATTGATGATTGCTCAGATGAAAAATCAAAATCCGTTGAACCCGATGGACAGCAAAGATTTTACATCACAACTTGCTCAATTTAGCTCATTGGAACAGCTTCAAAATATGAATGCGTCTTTAACAAAAAGTATTAATGCCAATTTTCAGTTAACACAGGCTGTAAACAACACAATGACAGCCACATTAATAGGTAAAGAGGTAAAATTAAACGGCGACGAAATTCAATATAACGGGCAAAAATCTTTTTCGTTCGGTTATAATTTACAAGGTGATGCCAAAAATGTTACCGTAAATATTTATAACGAAAACGGCGGATTAGTTAAGACTTTTGAAAATGTTCCAAACAATAAAGGGGAGCATAAACTTTCGTGGGATTTTACCGATAATAACGGTGAAAAAATTCCTAATGGTAATTATACCGTTAAAGTAGATGCAAAAGCACCAAATGGCTCGGATATAAAAGCCGATACATATTTAACAGGTATAATTGATGCAATTAAATTTACAGATAAAGGAACGAAGTTACTTATAAATAATGTTGGATATGACTTGTCGGATGTATTAGAAATATTAAACACAACAAATTCAAATAATTAAGGAGAAAGTTCCGATGGCTGAAATAAACGGTGTAAAAGTTCCGTTTGTTCCAATTGTTCAAAATAACGAGATACCAAAAAATAAAGGTACTCGAAGCACAAGCCGATTTGAACAGATGTTTAAAACGGAGCTTGAGAAATTGAGTTTTTCTTCACACGCTGTAAAAAGATTAGAATCTCGGGATATTCACCTTAGTAATGAAGAAATTTCCAAATTAAATGAAGCCGTGAAAAAGGCTCAAGCCAAAGGGTCGAAAGATTCTTTAGTAATGATGAACGATACGGCTTTTATTGTTAATATTCCAAATAAAACAGTTGTGACAGCAATGTACGTAGGACAAGGTGAGGAAAACATCTTTACTAATATCGACAGCGTTGTTTTTGCACCTTAAAAAAAATTTAATTCTTGGGGCGGGACCTTTTAAGGGCGCCCCGATTTGGCGGACCGATAGAAGCCAAATCAGTAATTTACCAACAAGACCTTAGGAGGTTAAAAATGTCACTTATTAATTCCCTCTTTGCCGGTGTATCCGGCTTAAAAAATCATCAAGCCATGATGGATGTAATCGGCAATAATATTGCTAATGTTAACTCGATAGGATTTAAAGGATCACGAGTTACATTTAGTGATACGTTCAATCAATTTGTTAGATATGGGACAAATCCTACTGCTGCGTCCGGCGGTACAAATACATTTCAAATCGGTTTAGGTATGAAACTTAATTCCGTTGACAGAAACTGGAATCAAGGTACATTTGAAAGAACCGGTATAACAACGGATTTGGCGCTGCAGGGCAATGGATTATTCATATTAAAAAATAACGGCGAAAAGTTTTATTCCCGTGCCGGTGCATTTATATTTGATGCAGACGGTAAATTAGTAAACCCACAAAACGGTGCTATTGTGCAGGGCAAATTAGCCACAAGTGAGGGTGTTATTCCTCCAGGCAATAATTTGGAAAATATTGTAATCGACTCTAATATGCGTTTGCCTGCCGTGTCTACTACAAAAACAACTTGGGGCGGTAATTTGAACAGTACGGCTTCTATTACCCGTTCTGAAAATTATGTGGAATCTGGTAATATTACTTCAGCTTTGGCTGTTGGCGGAACTGCAACAGATTCAAATACGGTATATGATGATAACGGTAATTCTTATAGTCTTTCAGTAACTTATAAAAAGACCGCTGCAAATACTTACGATATGACTTATGAACTGAAAGATTCCGCCGGAGCTTCTGTGGTTGGTCCAACAACTCAAAGTGTTGTATTCGACGCAATCACAGGTAAAGTTAGTACAATAAATGGAAATCCGCCTGCACCAATTCCAATTACAGATGCAACATTAGGAATCAATTTTAATTTTGATCCAACTGCAATTACCCAAAATTCCAACTCCACTACTTTAAGCTCAACAGTAGATGACAATAGAAAACCGACTATTGTAAGCGGGACAGTATCAATATTCGATTCGTTAGGCAATTCTCATACGTTAACCATAAAATACACCAAAACATCGAGTAATAATTGGAATTGGACTGCTGACGTACCGGCATCAAGTGGTTCTTTAACAAATAACAGCGGTACAATTTCATTTAATACAGATGGCTCAATAGACACAATTTCACCTAATCCTCCTGTTCTTACTTTTACACCCGGAGGTGGTGCTTCTTCATCAAAGATAACACTCGATTTCGGGAAAGGGTTTTCCGGTGTTACACAAACATCATCCGATTCTGTAATTTCCGCATTAAGCCAAAATGGTTCTGCAGCGGCATCATTATCCAACTTGAATATTGATCAATACGGATATATAGTTGGTGTATTCTCCAACGGGCAATCTCGTCAATTAGCACAAATTATGATTGCAAAGTTCCCGAATTTGAACGGACTAACCAGTGTTGGCGATAATATGTATACAATATCTGCAAATGCCGGCACACCACTTATTGGTGATCCCGGACAGTCTACCGGTACAACAATTCAGTCGGGTGCGTTGGAACAATCGAATGTTGATCTTTCACAAGAGTTTACAAGGATGATTGTTGCACAAAGAGGATTCCAGGCTAATGCACGTGTTGTTACTGTGTCAGATAGCTTATTGCAAGAAATAACAAATTTAATTAGATAATTAATTTAATTTACATTCCGTTTTATATAATTCTTTACTTGGGCAGGTTTATTCCTGCCCAACCTATTTTATCTAACCTAAAAATACTATTCTCCATTTGTTTATTATTAGCCAATAAAATAATTTATCACTATTAAAAGTTGGCAATTTGCCACAATAACACACTTTTCTTCTTATAAGAAATGGCATATCTATTGAAGTAGTTTTCAATAAATTAAGCTTAATAATTAAAGGGAAGTTATGGCTAAAGAAGAAAAAGAGAAAAAAGAAGAAAAAAAAGAAAAGAAAAGCGGATTTAATTTTAAAATAATCTTAATAGGACTCCCTTTGTTTATAGTTCAACTTATTATTGTTTATTTCGTTACTGCTAATTTTATATTAAAGAGAACCAATGTACCGTTAAAGAGCGATTCTGCCCAAGTAGTTATGTCGAAAACTGCAGGAGTTTCCAAAAAAGGCAAAAAATATTTAGAAGATAGTGCCCCGAAATTTATTTATTCATTGAAAGATATAATTGTTAACCCGGCGGGTACAAACGGACAAAGATTGCTTTTAGTGTCAATTGGATTAGGTGTACCGGATAAAGAAGAGATGAGTAAGCTTAAAGAAGAAGATGTGGTACTAAGAGATGTAATTATATCTACTTTGGCATCAAAAGATTTAACGGAATTGACAGATGTTTCGACACGGGATTCTTTGAAAATCGAATTGGCAAAAAAAATTGATAACATTTTGCCGGAAAACAAAATTCAAAAAGTTTATTTCAGTAAATACGTGATTAATTAAAAATGGCGGAAGTACTATCACAACAAGAAATTGACCAGCTTTTAAATAATATTCAAGAAAGCGGTAATGAATCTACTATAAGTCCAGGCATAAAAGAAGCGATACCTTTTGATTTCAGACTTCCTAATAGAATATCAAAAAATCAACTTCGCACAATAAGGAGTATCAACGAAAGCTTTGCCGAGACTTTCAGCTCCTACTTAATGTCTAAATTACAGACAATCATTAATATAAACGTAATTTCCGTAGATCAAATTTATTATTCCGAATATGTGTTATCGGTATCAAATCCTGCTTGTTTATTTACGATTGAAATTAAAGATACCGATATAAAAGGGATATTAGAATTTAGCTCCGAATTTGCATTAACTTTAGTAGATCGACTTTTAGGAGGATACGGAAAAGGCAGCAAACAATCGAAAGTTATAACTCCAATTGAACAGAAGGTTCTTTATGATGTTGTAGAAAGGATACTGCAAGATTTAAAAAAAGCTTGGCATACAGTCGGCAACTACGAATTTCATGCACTTGGTTTCGAATCGGATATCGATTTTGCACAAATAACTTCACAAAGTGAAAGTGTTTTATTGGTAACTTTCGAAATTTTCATAGGAGAAAAATCATATCTAATGAATTTGTGTTTAGCCACTTACGCGTTCGATTCCGTGCTTTCAAAATTAACAAGCAAAAAACTTTCTACAATAAGACCGATTAATTATTCCGGCACCACAGCTCGCAACATATTAATAACACATTTGGAAAAGACCGACATTAATTTACGCATAGAATTTGGAAAGGCAGGTATATCTTTTAACGATTTGATGGAATTAAAAAAAGGCGATATAATTATAATGGATAAAAAGGTTGGAGAAGAAGTTGACATAGAAATTGAAGGTAAATTGATGTTTAATGGTATCGTAGGTACATCCAATAATCATAAAGCAATAAAAATTACAAGAAGAATAGAAACAGAGGAGTAAGTTGTAATGGCTGAAAATACTGAAAACACAATAAATGAAATGCAAAATGAGCAAGTGCAAGAAACTGTTGATGAAAACAACGAAGATACTTCTACAGATGAAAAGGTTGAAGGAAGTTTTGCTGATTTTCCCGAGTTTGATGAATCCACGAAAAAAACCTTTGCGAGTGAAGAAAAATTAGACTTTTTAAAAGACCTCCAGTTAAACATTTATATCGAGTTGGGCAGAACAAAAATGCAGATACGAGATATACTTGAGTTGGAAAGAGGTTATGTAATTGAATTAGAAAAACTTGCAAGTGAACCTGTGGACGTTTATGTGAACAATAAAAAAATTGCCGAAGGTGAAGTAGTTGTAATAGATAAACACTTCGGCATTAGAGTAACTAATTTAATTGACGCTGATGAAAGGATACAAAAAGTGACACAATGAATACGTGGGATATAATTAAAATATTTCTTATACTTTTTGCACTGCTTGGTGCGATGTACTTGCTCCTCTTTGTTCTAAAAAAATATTTGTTTGCGTTCGATAAAAAAAAATCGAAAAATCTTGATATAAGAATTTTGACAACAAAAGGTTTAATGCCTAAAAAATATATTTCCGTTGTTAAAATACACAATAAAATATATACTCTTGGTATAAGTGATCAATCTATAACACTTATAGATAAAGCAGAATATAACCCCGATGAATTTACGGCAACAGAAAATCAAGATACAAATATTAAACCGAGATTTATTGATTATTTTAAAAAGAGTTTGGGCAAATGAAAAAAGTAACTATTATTTTATTCTTAGTTTTTATTTTTATTCTCTTCAATAACGTCAACTTTGCACAGCAAGGTTCAACAATCTCTTTGCCGAAAATAGGAATTAGCGTAGGCACAACTAAAAGTCCTGGGGACATATCTACAACTTTACAAATCTTGTTTTTGCTAACCGTACTTTCTTTAGCCCCGTCAATTATGATTATGACGACTTCTTATTTGCGTATAATTATTGCATTTCATTTTTTAAGAAGCGCTTTAGGAACTCTGCAGATGCCGCCTAATCAATTGTTGGCAGGCATAGCTTTATTTATCACCCTGTTTGTTATGATGCCCACATGGGCAAAAGTAAACGATAACGCCATACAACCTTATCTGCATCATAAAATATCGGTCGATACCGCCTACACAAAAGCGATGAAACCGATTAGAGCTTTTATGCTGAAACAGACGAGAAATGAAGATTTGCAAATGTTTTTAGGACTTGCGCACTTAAAGCGCCCCAATTCACCGGCTGATTTGCCGACATATATCTTAATTCCCGCTTTTATTCTTAACGAACTTCGTGCCGGATTTATTATCGGTTTCTTTTTGTTTATCCCATTTGTGATGATAGATATGATAGTTGCAAGTATTCTCATGTCGATGGGTATGATGATGCTTCCACCGACAATGATATCTTTGCCATTTAAAATACTACTATTCGTCCTTGTGGACGGATGGGATTTAATTGTAGGTTCATTAGTTAGGAGTTTTCATTAAATGTCTTTAGACCTTGTAATTAATTTATTAAGCCAGGCGTTTTATATAGTACTGTTAATACTTGCACCGGTTTTAGGCGCATCTTTAATTATCGGATTAATAATTTCAATTTTTCAGGCGGCAACTTCACTTCAAGAAATAACACTTACATTTGTGCCTAAAATTGTAATTACAGCAGTAGCTATTATTATTACGCTCCCATTTATGGCGCACCAGATGATAAATATTACTATTAAAATATTTAACATGATTGCCACAGTTATCAAATGAATACAATACTAGTAAGTGAATTTGTGAAAGGGCTTTTGGTGTTTTTAAGAATTGCCGGAGTAATTTTTACTGCGCCGATTTTTAATTCGAAAGTTATACCTTGGGTACCGAAATTTTTATTAATTCTAATTTTAACTTACGTCATTTTTTTTACAGTCCCACATTTTAATTATAACATTAATGAAGGTTTAATTACTTTGGGATTAATCGGCATCAAAGAAGTTATAACAGGTATGATAATCGGCTTTGCGTTTAATTTTGTTTTTATCGGACTTTCTTATGCGGGAACATTAATAGGATTTGATATGGGACTAGCAATTGCTCAAATGTTCGATCCCAATACGGAAGCAAACACAGACATGGTTGGAGAATTCCTTTTTTTCTCAGGTATTCTTATATTTTTAATTATTAACGGGCATCAATACATTATTCAATCGATTGCATATACTTTTAAAATTATACCGATTGGGCTTTATACTATAAATAAACCGGTTTATGAACTTTTAATAAAATATTCCGCAACAATATTTATAATAGGCATAAAGATTTCTGCTCCGTTAATAGTTTCTTTTTTTCTATTATATGTAGCTGCCGGTATTATTTCGAGAGTAGTGCCGCAAATGCAAGTATTTTTTGTACTTCAACCTTTACAAATTATTATGGGTTTTTTATTGCTTGCTGCCGTAATGCCTTTATATGTTTTTATAATAAAAAATCTTTTAGCGGATTATGAAAATCAATTATTAATATTAATAAAAGCAATGAGTTGATTAAATGGCTAAAAATGACGGACAAGAGAAGACCGAACAACCAACCGCGAAACGCCTAAAAGAAAGTAGAGAAAAAGGGCAAACGGGAAAGAGTATGGAGATAAACTCGTTGCTTGTTTTTTCATCAGGACTTATTACTCTTTATATTTCAAGGATTTTTATAAGCCAAAAAATGTCCGAACTAACAATTTATATTTTCAGTTCATTAGATACATTAGATATAAACTTAGCTTTAATGAAAATTTATTCCATTAAAGCGGTAATATTTTTCTTTATAACACTTTTCCCAATGTTTGTGGTTTTACTAATTTTTGCCGCCGCCGCCGGATACGGACAAGTCGGTTTTAAAATAACACTTAAAGCTCTTGCACCGAAGTTTTCAAATTTAAATCCTCTGAAAGGGATAAAAAATACATTCTTTTCATCCAAACCATTTGTAGAATTATTAAAATCGATAGTTAAATTTACGGTTATCGGTTTGTTTGCTTATTGGTTGCTCGCCGATACAATTATAAAGTCGATTGGATTAGTCAATTACTCCGTAAAAGAAATTGTGCTTTTTATGATTAATACCGCATACACCTTTCTTTGGAAAGTATCGTTGGTTTTTGCTGTTCTTGCCGCTGCCGATTTTGTTTATCAAAAATACAAGTTTAAAAAAGATCTTAAAATGTCGAAGCAGGAAGTTAAAGATGAAATGAAACAAACCGAGGGCGATCCCTTGGTTAAAGGTCATATTAAAAGCAAACAGCTTGCAATGTCAAGATCCAGAATGATGAAAGAAGTGCCGAAAGCCGATGTTGTTATTACTAATCCTACACATTTTGCTGTAGCATTACGATATGACATAAGTAAAGATTCTGCTCCGGTTGTTATTGCTAAAGGTGTTGATTTGGTTGCTTTAAAAATTAAAAAGATTGCAATTGAAAACGATGTGCCCATTCACGAAGACAGACCTTTGGCTCATGCTTTATATTATTCCTGCGATATAGGAGATGCAATCCCTGAAAAATTATTTCAAACCGTTGCGCAAATTTTAGCTTATATATACAATTTAAAAAATAAAGTGCGAAAAACTATTGTTTAATTCATGAAAAAATTATTAAAAAATACTGATTTGCTTTTACCTATCGGACTTATCTTTATCCTTGCATTAATGATAATTCCGCTTCCGGCATTTATGCTCGATTTCTTCTTAGCGGTAAACATATCATTTTCAGTTTTAATTTTAATAGTATCGCTTTATATTCGAACACCATTGGATATCTCCATTTTCCCGACACTCCTTTTAATAGCTACACTGTTTCGTTTATCGTTAAACATAAGCTCTACTAGATTAATATTGTTAAATGGTTATGCCGGAAGAGTAATTCAAACTTTCGGCTCATTTGTTGTCGGAGGAAGTTACGTTGTTGGATTTATAGTATTCTTAATATTAGTAATTATCGAATTTATTGTAATTGTAAAAGGTTCCACCAGAATTTCCGAGGTTGCAGCAAGGTTTACACTTGATGCAATGCCGGGCAAACAAATGGCTATTGATGCCGATTTGAACAGCGGGCTTATTAACGAATCGGAAGCAAGAGAACGCCGTGAAAATATTAGTCGGGAAGCAGAATTTTTCGGCTCTATGGACGGTGCAAGTAAATTTGTTAAAGGAGATGCCATTGCAGGTATTTTAATCAATGTAATCAACATAATCGGTGGAATAATTATTGGCGTAGCCCAAAGAGGGTTAAGTATTTCCGATGCATTACATACTTATACAATTTTAACTATTGGCGATGGTTTGGTTTCGGAAATTCCCGCTCTTTTAATTGCGACTTCTGCGGGTATAGTAATTACAAGAAATACAGCAGGAGAAGCGTTAGATAAACTATGGGGAGTACAATTATTTTCAAATCCGAGAATCCTTTACATTGTAACAGCTGTTATACTTCTTCTTTCAATTTTGCCCGGAATGCCGCAGTTAACTTTTATTTTTCTCGGTACTACTGTCGGTACTGCTTCATTTTTCCTTGCAAAAAAACAGAAAAAAGAAACAATTATTGAAAGTCAAGAAGAGGTGGTTGAATCTAAACCAACGGAGGAAAGTGTTGAAGAATATTTACAGGTAGATCCTATAGAGGTGGAAATAGGTTACGGATTGATTTCATTGGTAGATGAAAATCAAGGCGGTAATTTATTCCAAAAAATTTCTTCCACAAGAAAATATATTGCGTTGGAATACGGCGTATTAGTGCCCCCTGTACGCGTTAGAGATAATTTACAACTTAATCCGAATGAGTATATTATTAAAATTAAAGGAAACATTGTTGCGCAATATGAAATTCACAGTGATAGATACTTGGCAATGGACCCCGGCAATATTGAAGAAAAACTAAGCGGTATTCCAACTCAAGACCCGGCTTTTAATTTGGATGGTTATTGGATTCCGGAAGAAGAAAAAGAAAAAGCCGACTTATTGGGATATACCGTTGTTGATGCTATTTCCGTTTTATCAACCCATTTACAAGAAACCATTAAAAAGCATTTCGATAAAATTCTTTCGCGGCAATCTGTAAAACAATTATTGGAAAACCTTAAAAAAGATTATCCCGCCGTTATTGATGATATTAGTCCAGATGTACTTTCTTTGGGAATGATACAAAAAGTACTGCAGAATTTATTGAAAGAATTTGTACCTATAAAAGACCTTGTACAAATTTTAGAATCGTTAATCGATTATTCAAAAATCACTAAAAATATTGATGTTTTAACGGAATATGTAAGGCATTCTTTAGGAGAAACACTTGCCACACAACATAAAGACAGTAACGGGGTTATTCACGCCATTGCAATTGGTGATAATCTCGAATCATTTGTAACAAATGCATTACAACAACAGCAAGAAGCTGTTCAAACATTAGGGTTAACTCCCGATATGCTGAAAAAACTTAATGCCAATATAACCGAAAGTATCGAACAATTTAAACAGCTTGGTTATCTTCCGATATTTATTACATCGGCAACAATACGTCCATATTTTTATAGACTAATTAATTCTACTTTCCCAGATGTTACGGTACTTTCGTATACAGAATTACCTGCTGATGCCGAAATTGAATTTTTAGGAAAATTAGAGGTCTAAAATGCAGATAAAGAAATTTGTTGCACCTTCTCTTAAAGCGGCAATTGCACAAATGAAATCGGAATTAGGCGAAGAGAGTATTGTTCTAAGCACCCGAGTGTTAAAGGGTGAGCCGCGATACGGTATTATTAAAAAGTTTGAAATTACCGCCGGAGTTGAAGATGATTATGATTCCGGTTCTTCCGGAAAAGTAAAAAATTCCGATAATCATAAACTGAATTTTGAATCCGAATTAAAGAAATTAACCGAAAAAATATATAAACGCTCTAACTTAAACATTGATGAATTATCTACAAATACCTCAAAAACAAAACAAAAAGTTTTCCCTAAAATTCAAAAGAAAATAAACGAAACTTCTAAGTTGTTATTACAAAGGGATGTAAACCCGAAAATTGTTGATACAATTATTAAGCAGTTAAAAAATTATTCCCAGTTTTTAACGGATAATAACATCGAAAATTATATTATTTCTACAATTAGTTCGATGATTCCCACAAGTACTTTCGAAATTAATAAAAGAAAAGGTCCGAAGGTACTTGCACTTGTAGGTCCTACCGGTGTGGGAAAAACAACTTGTATTGCCAAATTATCGGTAATATCAAAAATACTGCATAACCTTGATGTCGGTTTAATTTCAATTGATACATACCGGATAGGCGCCTTAGATCAACTTAAAATATTTTCCGATATCAGCAGCATTGACTTCAAAGTAGCTTACGAACCTTCCGATATGCGGAAGTTAATAACTGAATTTAATAAAAAAGATATTGTATTTATCGACACAGTCGGAAGAAGTCAAAACCGGGCTGAGCTTTTGCAGGGGATAAAAGATTTTCTTAAACCGATTAAAGTTGATGAAATTTATTTGGTATTAAGCACTACAAGTGCTTTCAAAAATATGTTTGATACGGCAAACAAATTCAAAACAATTGGATACGACAGTTTTGTGTTTACAAAATTAGACGAAGCAGTTACTTACGGCTCAATTCTTAATTTAGTAACCGAAACAAATATACCGATAAAATACTTTACGAACGGACAAGTTATTCCTGATGATATAATAGCTGCAGACTCGGAGTTTACTGCAAATATGATTTATACGGGGGCTTTAACACAATGATTGGACAGGCTAAAAGATTATATGAATTAAATACGCTCGAATCAAAAATGATTTCCGATAATAAAGAGAATTCGATTATAGCCTTTTTATCGGGTAAAGGCGGAACCGGGAAATCTTTTTTGTCTACTAATCTTGCTTTTGCACTTTCACAAAAAGGTAAAAGAGTTTTACTTATAGACTTGGATTTGAACTTTGCAAATATAAATTTAATACTGAACGTAAATACGTCGAAAAATATTTTCCACTTACTTAATAGAGAAGCCGATATAGACGAACTGATTTTTCATTACTCGAATAATTTTGATGTAATTTTCGGTGCAAACGGAAAATTTAATCATCCGGAACTTAGCCAAACCAATTCGGATTTTTTATACGGACAAATCACACAAATTTTATCTAACTACGATTTTGTTTTTCTCGATATGTCATCCGGTGTTGGAGATAATGTAATTAATATGACAAAAATTGCCGATTACATTTTTATCATATCAACTCCTCAGCCTACTTCCGTTATGGATGCTTATGTTGTTTGTAAAATATTAAAAAAGAATGAAATTACTAATGACAAATTTTTAATTGTAAACAAAAGCAGCAACAATGATCATGCTCAAACGGCACATCAGAATTTATCTAAAGCTATAGAACATTTTCTTAACGAAAAAATTAAATTTCTCGGAATAGTTGGTTATGAACATTCTGTTGACGATTCAATTTTCAATCAGGAATTATTAACCGAACACTATCAAAATAATATAATTTCACTACAAATTAAAAGTATCGCAGATAAAATTGTGAAATTCAAACAAGTGGCTAATAATATCCAGTAGGTATCCTTTATTATTAATAATTAACATTAAAAAGTGCCTTCTTACTCGATATTCTATTCTTTTAGTTTTTTTGTGTTGGTATATTCTTTGACATTGATTTATCAAAGGAGAAAAAAATGAACAAGATTATATTGAATTTTGGATTATTGGTATTCTTTATTTCAGTTGTGGTTTTTAGTCAGAGCGGAATGAAGATTCAAGAAATTTTACTGCATTCTTTTATCATCTTTGTTTCAATAACCGTTTTAACCTCCATAATTGCACTTATATTTATTAAGTCGATAAACAAAACATCTTCGGAAAAGGGCAAACAATTAAATCATAAAATATTAGGGCAGAAGGATGATGAATAATACTACACTGTGGATAAAATATAAAAAACAGCCTTCGATAAATATAAAAAAAGAAATAATTGTCAATTATACAAATCTTATCCATTATGTAATCCATAATTCAAAATTCATAAATCTTAATGTTATAGAAGAAAAAGATTACTTCCAGTTTGGAATTGAGGGTTTATCTGAAGCTATCGACAGATTTGACCCCGATTACGGAACTAAATTTGAGACTTATGCAATTCAACGAATACGAGGGAAAATTATTGACGAGCTTAGAAAACTACAAATTAAACCGCGCAATAATTACACTTCCGACGGTGAAATACTTTATAAAAACGTATCGTTAGATAATTCATCATATAATTCCGAAGGGTATTCGCTGCACGAAGTTATCCCTTCCGGCACGAAAAAACCTGATGATATGGTTGTTCAAAATGAACAAAAACAGCTTTTAATTGAGAGTATTAAAGAATTAAAAGAACGCGACAGATTGATACTTTCGCTGTATTACTATGAAAATCTAAATTACAAAGAGATTGCCGAGATACTTGGAATTACAGTTTCGAGAGTTTCACAAATCCATTCTAAAATAATGAAAATATTAAAAAATAAAATTGAAGCTAAATATGATTAATATGAACACTGAAGAAATAGAAAAGAAAAAAGAAAATACTCTCAGAGTATTAACCACTGTTTATAATCTTCCTTCGATGCCTTCTATAATATATGAAGTATCGCAGATAATTGAAGATCCGATGGCAAGCGCTTCTCAATTAGGGAAAATAATTAGTAAAGACCAAGGATTAGTTACTAAAATATTGTCCATTGCCAATTCCCCGCTTTATGGTATCCCAAGACGAGTTTCCACTATCGACTTTGCAGTTGTAATTTTAGGGTTTAATCACATTAAAAATATTGTTATTGCATTGTCGATGATGGACGCATTTAAAATTTTAAGTAGTAGTAAATTTAAGCAAAAAGAATTTTGGCTGCATTCTTTTATTACAGCCGTTGCATCAAAAAGATTAGCCGACGATTTGGGAATTTCTATCAGTGGCGAAGCCTTTACAGCAGGATTGCTTCACGATTTAGGTATTCCAATTATTTATAAATACTTCCCGAAAGAATTCAATAGAATCGTTGATCTATGCAACAAAGAAGATATGTCGTACCATAATGCAGAAATAAATACACTCGGATTAACTCATGCTGAAATTGCAGGTGTACTTATTGAACAATGGAATCTCCCGGTTTCTCTTACAAGTGTGGTGCTAAATCACCATAACCCATCAAACCTTGAGCAGAATAGACAGTTAACTTCATTAGTTCACGTTGCCGATTTTATGACACAAAAATTAGGTCTTGCTAATTTTAGCTGGGATTCGAATTATGAATTAGACGAGGGTGTAATAAATATTTTAAGATTAGGCGATTTGGATTATCTTTATGAATTTATAGAAAGTTATAGAGAATTATTTGAAACTCAAATTGAAATTATCAAAATATAATAATTAATAAAGAGCCGTTATGGAACAAAAAACAATAGAAGAAAAAAAGAAGAAAACAAAGTTAGTTTTATCTAACATTTATAATTTGCCTGCAGCGTCAAATGTAATGATAGAAGTTACAAAACTAATTGATAACCCTACTACAAACACATCGCTGCTGAGTAAAATAATCGGCAAAGACCAAGGAATGGCAACAAAAATTTTGTCAATTGCAAATTCCCCGCTTTATGGGCTTCCACGTAAGGTTTCCACAATAGATTTTGCAATATTAATTATTGGTTATCAAGATATTAAAAATATTGTGGTCGCCCTTACTATGATTGAGTCGTTTAAAGATAGAGATAACGAACGAATGAATCAGAAAGAATTTTGGCAGCATTCGGCAATAACAGGTAATGCAGCCAAAAGAATAGCAGATGACTTAGGTTATCGAATTGAGAATGAGGCATTTGTTGCCGGACTGCTGCACGATTTGGGTCTGCCTGTAATTCATAAATATTTTAACTCAAATTTCGATACAATTGTTCAAAAATTTGAAGAACATACAGATTATCTTACCGCAGAAGTTGAAGTACTTGGTTATAACCATCAAGAAATTGGAAGTATGCTAGCGGAAAAATGGAACTTACCTCAAAGTTTGTGTACTGCATTAAAATATCATCATAATCCGGGAGATGCACCTGATCACGAAGAACTAACTTCACTTATTCATTTAGCCGATTATATGACTCAGAAACTTCAAATTGGTAACTTCTATTTAGATGATAACTATCATTTTGACGAAGGCATTATTGAAATATTAAAGTTTGCTAATAAAAACGAGGTAGACGATTTTATTGAAAGCTATAGAGACATTTTTGAAGAAGAAAAAAAGACGTTTAAGATTGAAGCATGAGACTGCATAAAACAAATACTTTGGAATATATTCCATTTTATAAGTCGTTGGAAGATCTAACTGATGAAAATTATTCTTCGAGAGCGGTTCTTTCTATTGTCAATAATCCATCTTTTTCTACCGCCAACCTGCTTGAAAAATATTCTCATGCAGTTCAAATTTTGGTTAACTTCGAAAAACGCATAGACGTGATAAATGAAATAGATTTGCTGACTAACGAGTTAGAACTTGGACTTAAAAGAATTTTCCCGGTCAAAAAATCGGCGCTGCTTATATTTGATAATATATTTCATTCGCTCCAATTTTTCGGTAAAAAAGGTGATAAAAAAGTTCTACAGGCAATGAACAATTATTACCATGAGGGAATTTTCAATATTTTATTTGAATCGCGTGAGATAACTGTCTTCCCCGAATTAGAATCTTACAATTCCGATGGTGCAAATTTAAATTACGTTTTGTTCCCCTTATTCGACGGAAAGAAAAAAAAGGGACTTTATTCATTACTTACTACTCTTCCTAAAGAAAAAATTTCGGAACTAGATAAAAAATTTGCCAAAATGATGTTAAATATTGTAATGGCTAAAATTGATAAAACATATTTAAAAAATAAGCTTAATTCTACATACGAAGAACTTCAAACATATCAGGCAAAATTATCTAATGATTTTCGCTTATCTGCTATTGGAGAAATGACCGAAGGTATAATTGAAGGCATAATGACACCTCTTCAAGTAATTATGAGTAATATCGATTTAATTGAGCTAGGCGGTGGCTTTAATAACGAAAGGGGAAATATAAAAACTCAAATAAAAAAAATTAATAATGTAATTAATAGATTAGTCAAATTTTCAAATATCAATCAAAAAAATGTTCAAATAGCACCGTTCCAATTAAACGATGTAATACAAGAATATTTTAACCTTGTTCATTCTACTTTAGAAAGTGTTAATATAGAATGTGTATTAGATCTCGAAAAAGGCGTACCCTCAATTTTGACACATCCGAATTATATTTATCAATTATTGACAAATATTTTCGGACTAATTAAAAGCGGAATAAATGGAAACGGCGGTGTTATAATTCAAACAAGATTTAAAAACGGATATATTTATTTGAAGATTGTTACTTCTGCAAAACTGCAGCCATACTCAAATAAATTAAACAGCATTAATAAATCTTCCGATTTAAATATTCGTATTATTAATAATTTAATGAAAAAGCATGAAGGTTCTTTTATAGTTGAATCTTTTGAAAATAGCGGCTCGGCTATTGCACTAAAATTTCCATTAAAAAGAAAAATTAGAAAATGAAAAACATAATTTTTAAAATATTATTTTTAATAACTTTTTCCGGAAGTATAAGTTTTGCACAACAATCTTCCGATAATTTATTGCCTACTAAAACTTTTACCGCTAAAGCTTATCTCAATAAACAAATACAAATGATAAAGGCAAAAGAAAAAGAGAAGACGAAACCAACTTATATAAAAGTTAAACATGAAATTGTTAATAACAACACTATAATTACTAAATCGTCTAATAAAAATTTATATGTATTCATTTTTGCCTTAACAGAAGCTCTACTTCTTTCAGGTATGATTATCATTTTGATTAAAAAGGAAAAATTAGGAAAAGAACAGAATAATTTAAGACTTCGAAAAAACATTAAATATTTACGAGAAGAAAAGATTGGAAGCAGACCGGATAATAATTTAACAAAATTACGTAAAAAATTGCCTGCAGCTATAACAACAATTAAAGCAACAGGAAAAGATATTACTTATACGGCAAAAAAACTTAATATTTCTAAAGGTGAAGTACACTTGGCAGCAAAACTTAAAATTTTAACCGGTACAGCTAAATGATAAAAAAAATTTCAAATACCGTTTTCGTTAAGACCTTTGATGATGAGTCTAATGATGTTTTCCCTCAACTATCCCCTTCAAAAAATTCAATTGTAAATGTTCGGGTTATAGATAAAATTGGACCGGTATTTAAAATATTAGTCAACGGCTCATTGTTTCAGTCAAAACTTCCTATAGGGCTTGGAATAAACGATGAGTTCCTTGCAAAAGTAATATCGGAAAACCCATTTATACTTGCATTAAATGTTTTCGATGAAAATGAAAGCGGATTATTATTTATCACCGAATTCCTTTTGTCGGAAATAAAGTTTGAACTTACTCCATCTATTAAAAAAGCTCTTTTGATAATATTGGAAAACAAAAAAGCTTTAATAAAGAAAAAATTAAAAAAATTAATTAATCAGTTAAAAAATATTAACAGAGAATTAAACGAAATTGAAATTGGGCTTTTGATTAATCTTATATGGGAACCCAACGAAGATTATGATGAAGAACTATTCGGCAAAAAGGATAATGTTTTTAATATTAGCTTTGAAAAGTTAGCCGAGTCAATTTATGAAACCTTTATTGACCTTCAAAAAGAAAAGATATCTCAGGATATTGAAAACTTATTAAATTCAACATTAGTATTAAATTTAGACGAACAAGATGAAGTTACACAAAGTTTTGTTTTAAGTAATAAGTCGAATAGATTTTTAAAGATTATAAAATTAATTGATTTTTATAACGAAGAAAGAAATTTCAATCACAGAACAGCGGTAAATTTAGAAACGTTACTGCTAAAATACATTTTACAAAAAGTTGTTTACGGCAAATTTAATGTGCAGCCGGAATTTGTAATTTTAAAAAAAGAAACCGACTATGAACTTGTAATCTTTACCGTTGAACAAATAGATAACAAGCTGAATAAAAATTCAATTAGAATCACATGCAATACAGTTACAGAAGCCTTTGGTAATACATTTTGGGAACTTTATTTAACATCGGACTCGGTAAACGGAGAAATCTCGATTCGTCCCGAAGTTAAAGGGCAATGTAAAATTAGAATTAAAAATTTTAATCAAGAAGTAAACCAATTACTAAAAATGTTTTCTTTTATTGAAATAAAAGACGCAGGAAATTATCCGGATAAATATACTCCTTTAAAAAAATTAGAAATTAATACTTATGCTTAAAGAAAAAATTGAAATGAAGCAAGAAGATTTTACATATACAGTAATAAAATGTGCGAAAAGCCGATCTCTTATTTCTAATGACAACGCATTTTGGATTTCATGTTTAAATGGAATGAAAAAAGAAAATAGCAAACAATTTAAAGCAGCCAAAGTGCATTATCTATTTATTAAAAATATTTTTAACGAATCCAGAGGCAGCAATGCAAGCAGTTAAAGGCTTAAACAGTATGGCACAAGATCTCAATTTTAAAATGAGAAATATTGAAATTATTGCTAATAACATTGCCAATATAAATACAACGGGATACAAAAGGGAGATACCTTTTGCCGATTATTTAGCCCGTTATGAAAATTCAGGATTAAAACAGCTAACCGATTTTTCTGAAGGCGCATTTTCTCAAACAGGAAACCCTCTCGATTTGGCAATTTCGGGCAATGGCTTTTTTATGATACAAACAAAAAAAGGCGTTGAATTAACAAAAGACGGACAATTTAAAATTTCTAACGATGGATTTTTGGTTACTCAAAGTGGTAATAATGTACTCGGTAACTCCGGTCCAATAAATCTATCGCAGATTTTACTCGGTAAAAATAAAAATATTGCTATTACTAAAAACGGAGAACTAAGAATTGGTAAAGAAATTGTAGGCAGATTATTAATAGGCAAACTAAAAAACCAGAGAGGTTTAGAAAGAGTTTCGGGACAAAAATTCTATTTACCTCAGCAAGATTATGTTCTTGCAAACGAGAACGATTTTAAGATAAGGCAGGGGTTTTTAGAAGAATCTAATTCAAACCCAATTCTTGAAATGCAGGCAATGATAACCTACGAAAAAGAATTTCAGACAGCACAAAAAATTGTTAGAACTTTAGATCGAATAATGGGTGATTCGAAGGAAATTGGAAAAGTTTAATATATATAAAAGGAGGCAACACAAATGGCAAATAGAGCATTAAGAACAGCTGCTTCGGGAATGTATGCACAACAACTGAATATCCAGGTTATTGCAAACAATATTGCAAATATCAATACAACAAGTTTCAAAAAAAACCGTGCGGAATTTAAAGATTTGATTTATCAAGAAGTAGCGGCAAATCCTCAAAATATGGAAATTCCCGGAATAGTTGAAAACACTAATAATTTAATCCAAGTTGGTAACGGAGTTAAACCATCGTCTACCGAAAAAATTTTCAAACAAGGTGATTTACAAGAAACCGATCATCAACTTGATGTAGCTATTTACGGCAAAGGCTTTTTCCAGATAAGACGCCCTGACGGTTCGTATGCTTATACACGGGATGGATCTTTTAAACTTTCTTCCGACGGTTCGCTGGTAACCTCCGGCGGTTATGTTGTTGACCCCGGTTTTACTTTTGATGATAATATTACAAGAATCTCAATATCAAGAGACGGTGTTGTAAAAACACACGATTACGATGGTAATAGTACCGAAGTTGGAACGCTGGAATTAGCTAAATTTGTAAATCCGGGCGGTTTAAAAGCTATTGGAGATAATCTTTATGTACAAACCGATGCTTCAGGTACACCTGTTATCGGAAATCCTGCTAATGACGGTTTCGGCGAACTTCATCAAGGTTATCTTGAATCTTCGAATGTTGATATTGTTCAGGAAATGATTGCTATGATTACCGCTCAGCGTGCTTATGAAATTAATTCAAAAACCGTTCAAACCGTTGAAGAAATGATGACAATGGCTAACAATTTGAATAGAGGCTAAGAACGATGATTAAAATAATATTAGCAGTAATGCTATTCGTATTTGGCGGAAATTTTAATTTTAAAACGCAACTTGATAACTATCTTAATCGTAGTTTAAAACAATACGACCATTTTACATACAAAATTGTATCAATACCACAATTTGTTAAGTATAACAAAAATCTTCATTTAACAATTAATCAAGACACAAAACTTAATATTTCAAGGGGCTATGCATATATCCACGTTAAAATTGTTGACAACAAAGGTAATTCTACCAATTCCGTTATAACAATTAAATTAAAAATATTTAATAAAGTTTACCAAACAATTCATAATATACAGCGGGGTTCGCCTCTTAAAATATCGGATTTTCGTTCTGTTATAAAAGAGATTACTCAATTTCGTTCGTCTCCTATTACCAATATAAAAGGGTTTGAAAATTTTGCGGCTAAACGGTATATAGCCGGAAATACGGTTCTGCTTAAAAATATGGTTAATATCCCGCCGGTAATAAATTTTGGTGACGTTGTTAATGCAATATACATAAATGGAAGTGTAGAAGTATCTTTTAAAGCAACGGCAAGAGATGCCGGCAGAATAGGTGATACAATTAGAGTTATAAGAAACGATAAACAAATATTCAAAGCAAAAATAATCAATAAAAATACTGTGTTAATAACAGGGTAAAAAAATGAAGAAAATAATTTTTTTAATAGTTTTTATGACTGTTGCACTTAATGCACAAGTAGTTCCCGATAATAGTTTTAATTCATTATTTGCCGATAAAAAAGCTACAAAAATTGGAGATGCAATCACAATTTTAGTAGTCGAGTCGTCGCAAGCCGCCAACCAAGCAGAAACCAGTACAGGCAGAACAAGTGATATAGGATTAAATGGTTCAGGCGGAGTTGGGACAATGAAATTACCAAGTGGTAGTTTTAGTTTAGGTACCAAAAATAGTTTTAAAGGCTCCGGTGTTACTAAAACATCCGGAATGGTAAAAACAAGAATAAGTGCATTAGTAGATTCGGTACTTGGAAACGGTTTAGTACGAATAAAAGGCAGTAGAACTATTATTATTAATGGGCAAGAACAAACTGTTATTGTTAGCGGTTATGTCCGTACTGCCGATATAAGTGCTAGTAACACTATTTATTCATATAACATTTCAGATGCTAAAATTGTATTTAACGGTTCGGGTTCTATCAGCCGTTCTCAAAGTCCCGGCTGGTTAACCAAATTATTCCATTGGTTATTTTAGGTGTTAAAATGAAAAAGATAATCTTAATAATTTTACTTTTTTTATTTACTGCAACAATAAACGATGCACAACGCATTAAGGATATTGCATATTTCAAAGGTGTAAGTCAAGAACAATTAGTCGGCTACGGATTAGTAGTAGGATTGGCGGGCACCGGCGATAGTTACCGTTCAACTTTTACTGTACAATCTATAGTAAGTATGCTAAAACGATTTGGAATAACAGTTCCCCAAACAAACCTGCGTGTAAGAAATGCTGCAGCCGTAATGGTAACTGCAAGAATAACCAACTTATTAGAACCCGGCTCACAATTCGATGTACTGGTTTCGTCATTAGGCGATGCTACAAGTTTGATGGGCGGAACATTAATACGTACACCTTTAAGGTGGCAAGACGGTAAATATTATGCATTGGCACAAGGACCTGTTTCTGTCGGCGGTTTCGATTTTAATACTGCATCTGGTGCGAGAATAGCAAAAAACCATACTTTAAGCGGAAGAATACCCAACGGTGCAAATTTACAATTATCTATTCCGCGTAACGATATAACACCGGATGAATTGGATGTTATGCTCGAAACCCCCGATTTTACTACGGCAAATAATGTTGCATCTGCAATCAACAATAAATTCGGTAAAGGTACTGCCAATGCAATTAATGCTGCAGAAATAAAGATACGCAAACCTTCCAATCAAAAAAATCTTACTGCATTTCTTGCATCGGTAGAATCAATTCAAGTAAAAATAGGTGTAGTAGCAAAAGTTGTTCTGGATGAAAGAACAGGAACGGTTGTAACAGGTACAAATGTTAGAATTGCACCTGTAACAATTTCTCACGGGAATTTAAACATAACAATTCGTTCTTATCCTATTATTTCTCAGCCTAATGCTTTTTCCAACGGAACAACAACGGTTTTTAATAATTTAGTCCCAACTGTAAAACAGCAAAATAACAACACGGTTGCATTACAAGGAGCATCTAATGTTCAACAAGTTGCAGCGGCACTTAATGCACTTAAAGTTTCGCCGCGGGATATTATTGCAATTTTTCAAGCTCTTAAAGCAGCCGGAGCATTAACAGCAAAATTAATAATTATTTAATATGCATAATTTAACTTTAAAAATAACGGAACCTGGTAAACAATTTACCAAAACACCTGCAATTAGAAATAGGTTTACTGAAGCACAAAAGAGAAAACTTGCTAAGGCTTCAATGGATTTTGAAAGTTTGTTGACTTCTCTTATGTTAAAATCTATGACAAAATCTGCCGGCGGACTTTTCGGCAAAAATAATTATGGCGGCGATACATTCGATTTATTATTTGAAAATAAATTAGCGGAGTTTATGACTAAAAACGACGGGATGGGGATTGCCAAAGTGATATATAAAAAATTAACCGGTGAAAGTATGCCGAAGATGCCTTCAGTAATTAAAGCTCCTAATTCCGCTTCCGTTCTAAAATATAATTCGAATATTAATAATAAGTTGTCAATATCCCCTAGTAAAGCCGCCTTAAAAAGAATAGAGAAATATGAGAATATAATTAAACAAGCCGCTTTAAAACACGGTGTGGATGAAAATTTGTTGAAATCCGTTATTTTAACCGAATCTGCCGGAAACCCCTATGCATTATCTAAAGCAAATGCAAAAGGCTTAATGCAGCTTATGGATAGTACGGCAACAACAATGGGAGTAAGAAATATTTGGGATCCGAAAGAAAATATTTTTGGCGGTGCTAAATATTTATCTCAGATGATACAACAATATGATGGTAATTTAAAACTAGCGTTAGCCGCTTATAATGCCGGTCCTGCAGCAGTTAATAAATATGGCGGAGTACCCCCTTTTGAAGAAACAAAGAATTATATAGCACGTGTAATTGGATATAAAAATAACTTAGAAGAATAAAATGGAAATAAAAAATATTTTAAAAATATTAAAAGATCAGCATCGTAATCTAAATGATCTTTTCAAGGTAGCAATTGAAAAACAAAAAGCTTTAGTAAAAATAAACAACGATTTATTGGACAAATGTATAAAATCGGAAGAAAAACTACTGCTTAATATTCAACAAACTGAAAAAAACAGACTCGGTTTTATTAAAGAATTTATTGACTCTTTTAATTATGATATCGAAAACGCCGATTTACGCGATGTAATGAAAAGCATTAAAAATAATTTATCAAAAGAAGACTTGAACCTTATGACAAAATATGAAGAAAAAATAAAAGGTATTATTATAGCGTTATCAAAATTAAACGAACAAAATCTTTTTTTAATTCAAAACTCAAAACAGTTTATTACCGATACAATAAATTCGTTACTGAGTAAACATAAAAAGTCTTTATTAGATGTAAAGGTTTAACAATGGCAATTAATAGATTATTTGGTATATCGAGCAGAAGCTTGGCAGTTTATCAAAAAGCTTTAGCTGTAACTTCAAATAATATTGCAAATTCAAGCAATCCCGATTACTCGAGACAACGTGTTATTTTTGGTTCATCACCTGCAGAATATCAAACAAAAATAGCATTTGGTTCAGGCGTTACTATTGATGATGTAAGACGAGTAAAAAATCAGATTACCGACAATCAAATTTGGAAATACAACCAAAGCAATTCTTCGTCTTCAAAACACTCGGAAATATTAAGTTCAGTTGAATCTTTGTTTCAAGAACCTTCGGAATACGGATTATCAAATATCTTAAATTCATTTTTTAATTCTTGGAA
>CAZXJG010000001.1:33407-55697 GCA_964640985.1 uncultured Melioribacteraceae bacterium
TGTCCTTCAATCTGCACAAAAACTTTCAGATAAAATAAATACCCTTTATAACGGTATGCTGCAGGTTAAATCGGATACTAAAGCCGAAGCCGGGGACGTTGTGAAAACATTAAACAGTACCCTTTCGGAACTTCAAGAAGTAAACAGACAAATATATTCGGTCGGCGTAAACGTCCAAGCTCCAAATACCTTGTTAGATACGAGGGACAAACTTATTAATGAATTAAGCAAATATGCCAACATCAATGTTACTTACGAAAAAGATAATACCGTTAATGTTTCGGTAGGCGGATTATTTGCAGTTGACAGACTTAATAAAGCCGAATTCAAGGTAGATGAAAACAGCGCAGGTCAACTAAATATTCAGACTTCCGACGGAGCTACAAATATGAGCTTAACAGGCGGTTCATTAAATGCAATTACAACCGTATACAATCAAGATGTACCCAATTATTTAAAACAGTTGGATACAATTAGCAATACTATTTATAATCAAGTAAACAGTTTACATTCAAAAGGTTATTCAATAACCAATCCACAACAAACAGGAATAAACTTTTTCTCATCTTATTCAGGTGGGAAATTAGTTATTAATAAAGATATAGTAAATAACGTTAACAACATAGCCGTGTCGGCTGACGGCAGTGAGGGAAATAATGATATTGCACTCCAAATTGCATCGTTAAAAGACACAAAACTAATAAACGGGTTAACTATTCTGCAAAGCTATTCAAATTTGGTAAGTCAAGTAGGAAACGATAAAAAATCGAGTGATGAAAAAACTCAGACAACACAATTGGTATTAAATCAATTGCAAAATCAAAAAGCGGCTACTTCAGGAGTATCAATTGACGAAGAGATGATTAACGTATTAAAATATCAAAGAGCTTATGATGCCTCGGCAAAATTGATAAAAGTAGCAGATCAAATTTTACAAACATTATTACAAATGGTGTAAATTATGCGTATCTCAGATAGAATGATACAAAATACATTTCTAAATGGAATTAACTTTAACAAAACCAGACTGCAGGAAATTCAGAATGAAATTGCATCGCAATCAAAAATAAATAAGCCGTCCGATTCTCCTCTGGGTGCCGCGCGCATAATGAGATTAGATCAGCAAATTGATAATGTAAATTTATATAATTCCAACATCGACAATAGCCTTACTTATATGAGCAGTTCGGTTAATGCAATGCAGGGTATCCAAACTCAAGTTCAAAAGGCATTGGTAGATTTGACCTCCGCTAACAACGCTACTCAATCGGATAATCTTAAACTTTTCGGTGATAAAATAGGCAACGAGTTAGATACAATTTTAGATTATGCCAACACTAATTTTAGCGGTAAATATCTTTTCAGCGGCGACAATACCAACATTAAACCATTTTCATATAATTCATCCGGAAATTTTATACAGGTAAACAGCAGTAATATCGGAGGAATTCAAAATGTCAAAATAAGTTCGAATTCCCAACAAAAAATTAATGTTACCGGGAAAGAATTATTTATGCCGGTTTTAAGCATTACAGGCAATGTTGATTCGACCACCAGCACACCGCAACCTCAAAACACTACTACAGTTTACGATGCACAAGGCAATGCTTATAATATGGATATAACCTATACCAAAACGGCAACCGATAAATTCGATTTGACATATTCTATTAAAGATAATGGTGGTACAATTATACAGACCGGCAATTCCACAATCGAATTTGATGCATCTACTCAAGAGGCAAAATCTGTTGGAGGACAATTAACAACGGACTTGAAAATAGCCGTACCTAATAATAAAATAAATTTTATAGTTGATTTATCGGCGTTAAAAGAATCGACAAGTACATTAAATATATCCACATCACTTAGTCAAAAGTCCGATATTTTCAACACACTTTTAGCAATCAAAGAAAAACTTGATAATGGAATAATGCCGTCGGGAAATGAAATAACCCTCATTAAATCTTTTAATACTCATATTCTGAATAAAATTTCCGAAGCCGGCGACACGCAAAATAAATTAACTTATGCTAAAAATTTATTAAATAATCAAAAATTGGAATTACAAAAATTGCTTTCAAAAGAAAAAGATGTTGATGTAGCCAAAGCAATAGTGGAATTACAAAACGAACAATATAATTTAAATATGAGTTATAAAATTTCAGCTATGATATTACCTAAATCTTTATTGGATTACTTATGATTTTTAAGAAATTAGGAAGTTTTCACGGTTTTTTATTAGGAATTATTTCTATTTTCGGAGCTTTTTTCCTTGAAGGCGGAACATTTAAAGCCTTATTTCTTTTCCCGCCGCTCCTAATAGTATTTGGCGGTACTTTTGCCGCTGCAATAATAGGTTTCGGTTTCGATAAATTTAAAAGGATATTCAAATTAATTCAAATTGCTTATTCTCCCAACAGAAAATATGATATAAATAAATTGATAGATAATTTCATAAATATTGCAATTAAAGGTCGAAAAGAAGGTCTTCTATCGGTTGAACAGGAAATAAATAAATTGGAATACCAGTTTCCGCAAAAGCTGATAAAGTTTGTTCTAGACGGAACAGATGCTCAAGACCTTGAAAATATTGCAATTACCGAAATGAACGCAACGCAAGATCGTCATTATTCCAATATTTTTATATTTCATAAAATGGGCGGATATGCCCCGACGATGGGGATATTAGGCACAGTAATGGGACTAATAATGACACTTGCAAGTGCAGGCAATAGTCCTGATATATTAATTCATAACATAGCCAGTGCTTTTATAGCAACGCTATGGGGAGTATTAGCAGCTAATTTATTATGGTTACCAATAGCGGATAAGTTAAAACAATGTCACCTGGAAGAAAAACATATGATGGAACTCTCGCTGGAGGGAGTACTGTCGATACAGAAGGGGGAGATCCCGTCAGTGATAAAATCACGATTGACGAGTATGTTGCCCCACAAAAACCAAAAAGAGTTGTTAAAAAATTAGAATCGAACAGCAACGAAACTCTTTTCAGCGACGACAGTGAAAAAGATAGGTATCTTCTTACCTACTCCGATTTGATAACTCTGTTGTTAGGCTTGTTTATAATACTTTATGCAATGTCGAACATAGATATTAAAAAATATCAAAAATTTGCAAATGCTATGGGAAGTATATTCGGCTCACAAAGCCAACTTATTAACATAAACAACCATAGTCGACTACTAAATAATAAAATGAATAGTATAGTACCCTTGAAACAATCTTTACAAAGAATGATAGACCAAAACGGCTATGGTAAATCAATTAAGTTAATAGAAAATAAACGAGGTATTACAATTAGAATTTTGGAAGATATTTTATTTGCATCAGGTGAAGCTAAATTAACACCGCCATCAAAAACTATGCTGTCAAAAATTGCAAGGATATTAAAAAAATTACCTAACGATATTAGAATAGAAGGTCATACCGATGATGTGCCTATTGATACAAAAGAGTATCCGTCTAATTGGCATTTGTCTGTTGCAAGAGCAACAAATACTGCATATTTTTTAATGCATAACGAAGGGTTAAATGAAGACAAAGTTTCTATAGTAGGGTATGCGGCTAATAAACCGATTGCAAGTAATAATACTCCGCAAGGAAGATCACAAAATAGAAGAGTAGATATTATAATATTAAAAAACTATAAAGAGTAATAATCATGAAATTAAAAACAAAACAATTCGGTGAAATTGAATTTGATGAAAACATTATTATCAAATTTCCCGAAGGTATACTTGGATTTGAAAAGTATAAGAAGTTTCTTTTAATTATTGAAGATGAAAGCCTTTTTTACTGGTTAACTTCAATTGACGAACCGGAATTAGTGTTCCCACTTTTCCCTACAAGGTTATTAGAAGAAAACTTTCCTTCGGAATCGGACTATGAAGCCTTTGGAATTGTAAAATTAGATAAGAACCCATCTAATGTTACAATTAATCTTAAAGCTCCAATTTATCTTAATCAAAACGAAAAATTGGGCTTCCAGAAAATTTTTGATAATGAAAATTATCCGATTGATTACAAATTATTCATTGAAAACTAAAGAAGATAAGACAATGCTAGTACTATCAAGAAAGGAAAATCAAAAAATTCGAATTGATTCGGAAATAATAATTAATGTTATTTCCATTTCGGAAAATCAAGTGAAAATCGGAATAGAAGCCCCCAAAAATGTGAAAATTTTGAGAGATGAAATTTATGAAGGAGTAAGAAAACATAATGTAGATGCATCTATTCAGAGCAAGCAGTTTACAAAATCCGATTTGAAAAGTTTACCTATTGAAAAATTAAACAAAAAATAATTCTTATGGAAAATAAAAAAAGAAAACTACGAATATTGATTGTTGATGATTCCGATGTTATTCTATCGTCTTTAAGATCATTTTTTGAAGACTATAATTTTGAGGTGGAAGTTTGCTATAACGGACTTGAAGGATTAAAAAAGGCTAATGAATTTCATCCCGATTTAATTTTCCTTGATTTATTAATGCCAAACTTAGACGGGATTAAAACACTGCAGGTTAAAAATGTTCTTAATGAGATGAAAGACATCCCGGTTATAGTAATAAGTGCTAATACAGTTCGGAAAAATGTTCTGGCAGCATTAGAAGCAGGTGCCGATAAAGTAATTTCCAAGCCGTTAAAAAAAGAAACGATAATAAAATATGTTGATGATATATTGGGCGGAAAGTTTTTTTCGAAACAAACAGAAAATAAAATTAGTGAAGATGAAAATCGCGAAATGAAGAAACGATTAGCCGGATTTTTTGTAGAGACTTTTCCCACAAAAAGAAAAATGATAGAAAATGCTATCGAAACACGAAACGAAGAAATGCTGAAGTTGGCTGTTCATGAAATACGGGGAGCCGGCGGAACTATCGGATATCCTGAATTAAGTTATATTTGCGAAGAAATTGAGGATAAAGAATTAAATTCTCAAACAGATTGGGTATTTGTAGAATTAAAAACAAAACAAATATTTCAACAGGTTAACGAAATAAAAAAAATAATTAAAAAATAAATATTAAGCGATGTTATGTTTATAATAATCGGCGCAATCATAGTTTTTGCAAGTTTAATAATAGGTTTCTCAATGGAAGGTGGAAATCTATTATTACTTTTACAAATTTCAGAGTTTATAATTATAATTGGCGCAGCAATTGGAAGTTTATTAATTTCCGCACCTCTTCCTGTAATTATGAAAATTGTTAAAGCAATTCCAAAAGCAATTTCTGCTAAACAAAATTCTAAAAAAGATTATCTTGATCTGTTAAAATCGTTTTATAGTCTTTTCTTACTTGCACAACGAGACGGTTTACTGGCTATTGAAAAGCACGTTGAAGACCCGGCGGCAAGTGAAATTCTTTCTGCAAATCAAAAGTTTATCAAAAATAAAGTAGCAAGTTCGTTTTTTTGCGACACACTTAAAGTTATGCTTTCCGGAGGGGTACCTCCTCACGAAATAGAATCGTTGATGGATACGGAAATAGAAACTTATGAATTAGAATCGAAACCAATTTCAGGATTAATTCAACAAATGGGCGATGCGTTCCCTGGCTTAGGAATTGTTGCTGCGGTACTTGGAATTATTGTAACTATGGCAAGTATAGACCAAGGAGCAGTTGTTGTAGGTGAACATGTTGCTGCAGCTCTTGTCGGAACCTTTTTAGGTGTACTTATGGCTTATGGCTTTGTTAATCCTTTGGCTACAAATGTTGGGAATATGGCTGAGACCGAAGTTAGGTATCTCGAAACAATTAAAGCCGCCGTAGTAGCTTATGCAAAAGGAAATCCTCCAATTGTTGCTGTTGAAATTGCAAGAAGAACAATTTATTCGGATGAACGTCCTTCTTTTAGCGAATTAGAATCATATTTAAGAAATAAAGGATAATATGAGTAATAATGAAAACGAACCGATAATAATAAAGAAGGGCAAAAAACAACATGGCGGGCATCACGGCGGTGCATGGAAAGTTGCTTATTCCGATTTTGTTACGTCAATGATGGCATTATTTATTGTACTTTGGGTTCTCGCACAAAGCCCGCAAGTAAGAAAAGCTGTTGCCGGATATTTTAAAGATCCAACTAGTATAGGTGTAGGTGCCGGTCCATCTGCTATGAAAGGCGCCCCTTTGTATTTTCAAAGTAATGCCCTCAAACATTTAGATTTACAAGCTTTAGAAAAACAAAAATTTACTGAAATGGGTAGAAGGATTTTAAGTCAGCTTAAAAAAAACAGTGAATTTAAAAGCATTTTAAACCAAGTTAACGTTCACATTACCAAAGAGGGACTCAAAATTGAAATTATGGAATCGGATAAAGATGCTTTTTTTGAAATTGGAACTGCTAAATTAAAAAAGCAAGCTGAAGATTTATTGAAATTAATAGGCAAACAATTATCTAAATTAAATAATAAAATAATTATTGAAGGCTATACTGATGCCAGAACTTATTCGGGCGGTATTACGGGATATTCAAATTTTGAACTTAGTGCCGATAGAGCAAATTCTGCAAGAATAGCTTTAATGAAAGGTGGTGTCGGTAGTAACCAAATTGAGGAAATAAGAGGATTTGCCGACCATCATCTTAAAGATAAAGCCAACCCTTTTGCAAGCGTTAACAGAAGAATCAGTGTAATTGTTAAATTTTCCAAGGCCAAATGAAAAAAGATTTATTAGTTGTTGAAGACGATCCTTTCACAAAACAGTTTTACCAATTTCTTTTCAGGAAAACTAAGTATAATGTAATTATTTCTGAAAATGGCGACGAAATTATAAAACTAATTGAAGGCGGTAATATTTCATTAATTATCATGGATGTTAATTTGAGGAATACTTTTCTTAATAATAAAAAAATAGACGGACTTACACTTTCGCGCTTAATTAAAAAGAATCCTAAATTTTCTAAGATCCCTTTGCTGTTAGTTACTGCCGTACAAAAAAAAGGTCCTAATAAAAATTTCTTTGAAGAAAGCCTCGCTGATGATTATATTATTAAGCCGATAATGGATTTTAATAAATTACTAACTAAAATTGATAATTTAATTCTAAATTAGATGGAAAAAGATAAAATTTTAATAGTTGAAGATGAAGAAGACACAAGGTTTATTCTTAATCGGCTTTTAACAAAAAACGGCTATGATGTTGAAACTGCATCTAACGGAGTAGAAGCGTTAGAAAAAATTAAGGTGTTTTTCCCAAAAGTTATTGTTGCCGATTGGACTATGCCCGAAATGGACGGACTTCAACTTTGTGATATTTTAAAAAGTAAAAAGACGACAAAAATTATTTATTTTATTGTTTTAACAGCACGCGCTTCATTAAAAGACCGTGTTACCGGTTTAGATGTGGGGTCTGATGATTTTTTGGTTAAACCTGTCGAAAACAAAGAACTTCTTGCAAGAATACGCTCAGGAATTAGGATATATAATCTGCAAAGCGAACTAAAAAAGACCGAACATAATAAAGCTATAATTGAATTGGCTACAACAATCGGGCATAAAATTAATAATCCTCTCGGCAGTTTAAAAATGTCGTTCGTAACCCTCCAAAGTGAATTAAACGACGCCCAAAAATCTAACTTAAAAGAAGAAATATTTGTAATTGAAGAATCGATAAAAAGAATACAAAGTTTTGTTAAAGCACTTCAAAATTTGGAAACCCCTTCAACTACAGAATATCTTCCGGATAATAAAATGTTAAAAATAGACGAATAAGATTTAACATTTTACCTATTTTTTCGATAATGTATTGGAGAATAGGCATGTTAGAAAAAATTTCAAATATTAGCACGAAGACATCGTTTAAAAACAAAAAGCGGACTAAGAACTTTCAAGAATATTTTCAAAAATCTTATATTGAAAAGCCCTCAGGTAAAGATGCAATTATTCTTTCTCCGGCTGTTTTATTCTTAAATAAAATTAATTGGCAATTAAAAGAAATTACTTTCCCGTCGGAAGAAAAAATACATTTGAATTTTTCGATTCAAGAATTTGAGTTTAATACGGAGATTGACTTTCTGGATTTTTACAACACAAACCGTCAATTATTTAAAATAATTAAAACCGGTACTCCTCCCGCGAACAGAGATAAAACATTTATCGGACTATCAATCAAAAAAGAAATACTTGAAATTTTTGATAAACTCCATTTTACCGATATTAATGGGATTAGAATGCTGTTGGAAAGAGTTGGTAATTTGCATATAGATGGTGAAATCGGGAAAAATGATACTTTTGTATTAGATAATTTAATGGAAGGTATAGAAGAACAAATTAATGAAGATTTTAAAGACATTATGAATAGTATTTACACATTTATAGATAAATTAAATAAATTTAATTTAATAAACGGATATGAATTTGAATCTGATGATTCGCCTCATATAATAATAGAAAAAATTATAAGTTTAAATGGTTAAAAAAGATATATCTTTGCAAGAATTAACAGTATTGGAAAATTCAATTAAAAAATTCAAATCATTAAAGGATCTTCCAGATACTAAGCCATTAGCATTAGTTAATGATGATGGTGTTATAGTTTACGTTAACCAAAAGTTTAAAAAATTATTCTCACTTTTGCCAGGTGATAATTTTTCCAATTTAAATTCAGAACCGGATTTACAATTTATAATTGAAAAATTATGTCAAAGTCATTACTCAAGTTTTCAACTCGATTTTTTTATTACCGAAAGTAAAAAAATTAAACCGGAAGGTTATTTTATAGATATCGAAAGAATTTTTTTGGATAATACCGAACTTCTTATTTTAATTTTAACATCGCTCTCGGAAAGGAAAGAACTTGAAAACCGGATAAACAATCTTCATAATGCTATAGAATACGGGAATGTAGCCGTAATTATTACCGATAAAGATGGATATATTCAATACGCTTCAAAAGCCTTCGAAAAGATATTAGATCAAACCATTGAAAATATTTACCGTGTTTTTTTGCCGAATGTATTAAAAAATTTTCTGTCCAAATCGGAAAGCAAATCTCTAAGCGAATCGATAAAAAAAAGAGAGAAATGGGTAAAATTAATTTCCGGCGGGGAAATATCTCAAAATTGGCATAAAGAAATAAAACTTAATCCGATTAAAAATTCGTCCAATAATATCAGCTCTTTTATCCTTATCGCCAACGATATTACAGAATATGTGCTAAAAAATAGAATAATCAAACGATCGGAACAAAGACAAAAATCAATTATAAATAATATTTCCGATCCGCTCTTAATTCTTTCTCAAAAAAATGGAAACATTAAATTTGAAAGTGCAAATGAAAATTTCTATTCCTTTTTCTCTGTAGAAAAACCAACCAAATCTAATAGTGATTTGACGGAAATAATTCCCGAAGAATTATATTTAACAATTATTGAAGCGATAGAAAAGATTCAGTCATCAAAAAGAACAACTTATAAATTCAAATATAACGACTTATTAAAAGGTTATAAATTTATTTGTAAGCTCGTTTATATAGAAGACCCTTACGATAATTCTTTTTTATACATTATTAGTTTCAACGATATTACGGAACAGTCTCAAATTCAAGAAGAATTGAGAAAAGCTTATACTAAAGAGCTTAAATTGAGCAAATTAAAATCCAGCTTCCTTGCCAATATGTCTCACGAAATCAGAACACCTCTTAATGCAATTGTCGGATATTCCGACATTATTGAAGACGATTTAAAAAATAATGATGTAACTGTAGCTATTGAAATGATATCGTATCTTAAAGACGGAGTAAACAGACTGCTGCATTTGATTAATAACATTATTGAAATATCGCTTTTAGAAAGCGGTGAACAATCTGTAGAGTTACAAAAAACTTTGGTGAATAACATATTAATAAACGTTGGTGAAAAATATTTTCATGAAATTAAAGAAAAAAATATTAAAATTGAATACAATTTAGATAATACATTAAAATTAATTTACACCGATGAATTAAAATTAACTAAAATAGTTGAATTATTAGTTGAAAACGCAATAAAATACAATAAAGAATTTGGTAAAGTTATAATTAAAAGCATCAAAAAAGGAAATACTTTTGAAATAAATATTTCCGATACGGGCAAAGGAATTGAAAAAGATAAGATAGAGCATATATTAGAACCTTTCGCACAAGAAGATGACGAAGGATATACCCGCTCGTATGAAGGTGCAGGGTTAGGGATTTCGATTGCTTATAGAATGACTCAATTATTAAAAGGTAAATTTAAAATTGAAAGTGAGCTTGCAGTAGGAACAACCGTTTCGTTAAAATTTCCATTGAGATAAAATCTTAAAAACACTCATAGTGTCTCAAATTATTTTTAACGGTTTTTATGTGTGTTGAATAAGTAGCTTGACTTTTGGAGTAGAAAAAATTAGATTTTATTATATTAAAAAAAGAAAATGAACAAAACTATTTTAAATACCGTACAGCATAATAGACTTCATCATCATCCTTTATTATTAGGAGCCGAAGTGCTGTATAGTTAATAGCTATAATATATTATTCTATTCAAAGCCCGGTTCCTTTCAGGATCGGGCTTTTTTTTTACAAAAACTTAAAAAGGAGATTTATGCTGACTATAGCTGTTCAAAAATCGGGTAGATTAAGTGACCGGACAACTGATCTGTTCAAAAAGGCAGGAATAATATTTCAAAACGGTAAATCAGGCAAGCTAAAATCAACTGCTCAAAACTTCCCGATAGAGTTAATATTTCTCAGGGATGATGATATCCCTGATTGTATTTCGGATGGAATAGTTGATGCGGGAATTGTCGGTGAAAATATGATTTACGAAAAAGGGAAGGAATTGCAATTAATCGAAAAATTAGGGTTTGCAAAATGCCGCCTTTCTATTGCAGTTCCCAAGCAATTTACTTATAGCTCTATAATTGAACTTGAAGGTAAAAATATAGCAACGTCTTATCCTGTAATCCTAAAAAAATTTCTTGTCGAAAAGAATGTTAAGGCAACAATATATCCATTTAACGGATCTGTTGAAATAACAACGAGTATTGGTCTCGCCGATGCAATATTTGATATAGTAAGTACCGGCAGTACGCTGTTAAGTAATGGACTAAAAGAAGTTGAAACGGTTATGGAATCCGAGGCAGTTATTGCAGCTAATCCAAACCTTAATTCTGCAAAAAAGGAACTGTTGGAAAAACTCCTTTTCCGGATACGGGCTGTTAATCAAACGCGTAATTTCAAATATATCTTATTAAATAGCCCGGACGAAGCTATAGATAAAATCACAAGTATTCTGCCGGGAATGAAAAGCCCTACAATTATGCCTCTCGCATTAAAAGGATGGAGTTCAATTCATACTGTTATAAAAGAAGATGATTTTTGGCATATTATTGAATCTCTTAAAAAAGCGGGCGCACAGGGAATACTTGTAATACCAATTGAAAAAATGATTGTTTAATAACAAAGGATTATCATGAAAATTATTCGTTATCCTCAAAAGCCGGAATGGCAAAATATTTTAAGACGACCGTTAATAGATTTTAAAATAATTGAAAAGAAAATAAAACCGATCTTAGATTCAATACGCCTCAATGGCGACGCGGCATTAAAAAAGTACACACTTCAATTTGACGGAGTCAAATTAAAAAATATTAAAGTTAGTGAAGAAGAAATTACAGCAGCAGTTAATCTTGTTGATAAAAAGCTTAAAAATGTAATTAAGATTGCTAAAAGAAATATTCGGCTTTTTCATGAATCACAAATTGAGAAAGTAAAAAAAATAACAATTCAAAAGGGTGTTACATGCTGGCGTAAGAGCGTTCCGATCTTAAAAGTAGGGTTATATATTCCAGGAGGAATGTCTCCGTTATTTTCAACGGTATTAATGCTCGGTATACCTGCAAAAATTGCAAATTGCACTGAGATTGTTATATGCTCTCCTCCGGATAAAGAAGGTTCTATAAATCCGGTAATTTTATATACTGCACAACTCGTAGGTATTTCAAAAATATTTAAAGCAGGAGGAGCACAAGCCATAGGAGCAATGGCTTATGGAACAGAAACAATTCCTGCCGTAAACAAAATATTCGGTCCGGGGAATCAATATGTTACGGCAGCTAAGCAGCTTGTAAGTTTAAATGGAGTTGCAATTGATTTTCCGGCAGGTCCATCGGAATTAATGATAATTGCAGACAATACGGCAAAGCCTTCATTTATCGCATCAGATTTATTGTCTCAAGCTGAGCATGGTGCCGACACTCAGGTTTTACTTGTTACCGATAGCCCGAAATTATTAGAAAATGTAAAATTAGAATTAGACAGACAATTAGATAAACTTCCACGAAAAGCAACGGTTTCCGAATCTTTGGAAAACAGCAAATTGATTCTGCTTAAAAGCATTGATGAAGCTGTTGAATTGGCAAATGAATATTCACCGGAACATCTTATATTATCAGTAAAAAATCTTAACACTATTAGTAAAATGATATTCAATGCAGGCTCTGTATTTCTTGGGAATTATTCCCCTGAATCAGCAGGAGATTATGCTTCGGGAACTAATCATACTTTACCGACCAATGGATATGCAAATGTTTATAGCGGGGTTTCATTAGACAGTTTTATGAAGAAAATCACTTTTCAGAAGATAGATAGAAACGGACTTAAAGATCTTGGTCCGGTTATTGAAACCATGGCAGCGGCAGAAGGTCTGGAAGCTCACAAACGGGCGGTAAATATTCGTTTAAACAACTTAAAGAACATTTAAAATGAGTAACATAAAACAACTTATTAGAGAAAATATAAAAGCTTTACAACCTTATAGATCAGCAAGGGAAGAACATTCTAAATTCAATGGTATTCTTCTTGATGCAAATGAAAATTCTATAGATTTAGTTGAGCATAAAGGTTTAAACCGCTATCCCGATCCGAAACAGCGAAAATTAAAAGCGAAGATTGCTAAGCTTAAGGGTATATTGCCTGAGCATATTTTTCTGGGGAACGGAAGCGATGAAGCTATCGATTTAATAATACGCGCTTTCTGTAATCCGGGCAAAGACCGTATAATTATTATGCCGCCTACTTATGGCATGTATAGCGTTTGCGCTGCAATAAATGATGTGAAGGTTAATTCCGTTGCTCTCGATAATAATTTCCAAATCGAAACTTCAAAATTATTCTCGAAAATTAATAGTTCGGATAAACTTTTATTTATTTGCTCCCCAAATAACCCGACCGGTAATTGTTTTGATGATAATAGTATTAAAAGGATATTAAATGAATTTTCGGGTATCGTAATAATAGACGAAGCATATATTGATTTTTCAAATCGGGGAAGCTGGCTCTCAAGACTGAATGAGTATGAAAATTTAATAATTTTACAAACCTTTTCAAAAGCTTGGGGATTAGCCAATATTCGTTTAGGAATGGCATTTGCATCTCCGGTAATAATAGAAGTGATGAATAAAATTAAGTATCCTTATAATGTAAACGGTTTAACGTTGGAAATTGCTTTTAAAAGTTTACTTAATAAAAATCATAAAGAAAAGATAGTTCGTCAAATACTTAATGAAAAAAAGAATTTGGAAACCGAATTAAATTTGCTGCCTTTTGTAGAAAAGATATTTCATTCCGATGCGAATTTTTTGCTTGTGAAGATGAACCGAGCAAATTCAATTTATAATTATCTGCTCGAAAATAATATTTTAGTACGCAACCGCACAAATGAAATTCACTGCGAAAATTGCTTGCGTATAACCATAGGAACACCACGTCAAAATAGAAAATTGTTGAAAGTATTAAAAAATTATCCGAGATAAAAATGAAGAAAGTTTTATTTATTGACCGCGATGGAACTCTAATAAAAGAACCGTTTGACGAACAGGTTGACTCTTTAGATAAGTTGGAATTTTTACCGAAAGTCATATCTTATTTAAGTAGAATTGCAGCAGAACTTGATTTTGAATTAGTAATGGTAACAAATCAAGATGGACTTGGAACTTCTTCTTTTCCTGAAAACGATTTTTGGCCGGTTCATAATAAAATGCTCAAAATATTTGAGAACGAAGGCATCCGTTTCAAAGAAATTTTAATCGATAGAAGTTTTCCAAATGAAAATGCATCAACACGTAAACCGCGCATTGGTCTAATTAAACACTACTTAAACGGCAATTACGATTTAAATAATTCTTTTGTTATTGGAGATAGAATAAGCGATTTAGAGTTTGCCGATAACATAAGAGTTAAAGCAATTTTAATCGGCACAAAACCGCATCCTTCTGCAATTATTACAACAAAAGATTGGGAAGAGATTTATAATTTCTTAAAGCTGCCGCAAAGAGTTTCAAAAATTTCTAGAATAACGAGTGAAACTAATATCTCAATATCACTTAATTTAGATGGAAGTGGAAAGAGCAAAATTAATACCGGCTTAGGATTTTTTGATCATATGCTTGAACAGGTTGCAAAGCATTCTAATTGTGATGTTGTAATAGAAGTAAAAGGTGATTTAAATATTGATGAACATCATACAATTGAAGATACAGCAATTTGTTTAGGTGAAGCTTTTAACAAGGCTCTCGGTAATAAAGCAGGAATAGAACGGTATGGATTTGTTCTTCCAATGGATGATGCCTTAGCACAAGTTGCTATGGACTTATCAGGTCGCAACTGGTTTGTTTGGGATGTAAATTTTAAAAGAGAGAAAATTGGCGATGTACCGACAGAGATGTTTTATCATTTTTTTAAGTCTTTTACCGATAGTGCAAAATACAATCTCAATATAAAAGCGGAAGGACAAAACGAACATCATAAAATTGAAGCAATTTTCAAGGCTTTCGGAAAGGTAATAAAACAAGCAATTCGTAGAGATTCATCTAACGAAAATATTCCAAGTACAAAAAACATATTATGAAAGTAGTAATAATAAAATATAACGCCGGAAATGTTTTTTCTATGAGCACGGCATTAAAACGTATAGGCATCGATGCTGTGATTACAGATAATGCAGATGAAATTAAATATGCAGATAAAGTTATACTACCTGGAGTGGGTGAGGCTAGTTCCGCTATGTTATACTTAAAAAAGAAAAACTTGGATACGTTAATTCAGCAATTAAAACAGCCGTTTCTCGGTGTTTGCTTGGGACTGCAATTACTATGTGCATTTTCAGAGGAAAATAAAACTACATGTCTTGGAATATTTGATGAAAATATTAAAAAATTCCCACCGACTTATAAATCGCCGCAAGTCGGTTGGAACAACATTGCTGTTTCTCAGAATCCTTTATTTAAAGGGATAGGACAAAACTCTTACGTTTATTTCCTTCATAGTTATTATGCTGAAATTGGGAAAGATACGATTGCAACAACACAATACAGTGTCCCCTTCAGCGCTGCGTTAAATAAAAACAATTTTTACGGTGTACAATTTCATCCGGAAAAGAGCGGTAAAATAGGAGAAAATATTTTAAGGAATTTTATAGGACTATGATTAAAGTAATACCTGCAATCGATATTATTGACGGGAAATGTGTTCGTCTCACAAAAGGGAATTTTGATTCAAAAAAAATTTACAACGAAAATCCGCTAAAAATAGCAAAAGAATTTGAAGAAGCGGGAATCAAAAGAATACATCTTGTTGATTTGGACGGGGCAAAACAAGGCAATATAGTTAACCGGCATATTCTTGAAGAGATAGCATCTAACACAGGTTTGATTATTGATTTCGGCGGCGGTATAAAATCGGAAGAAAATCTTAAAATTGCTTTTGATTGCGGAGCTGCAAAAGTTACTGTAGGAAGTATTGCGATAAATGACCGCGATATGGTTATTCATTGGCTTTCTAAATACGGCAGCGAGCGTATTATAATTGGTGCTGATGTAAATAATAACATGATTGCAATTAATGCCTGGCAAAAAATAACGCAGCTCGATGTAATCTCTTTTATCGATGAATATTACAAAGCAGGAGCAAGACAAGTTATTTGTACCGATATTTCGAAAGACGGTTTGTTAAAGGGACCTGCTTTCGGTCTATATAAAACCATTAAACAAAATTTTCCTAAAATAGATTTAACTGCTTCCGGCGGTATTAGTTCTATTATGGATATAAAAAAATTAGATAAATTGAAAATCGATAATGTTATTATCGGCAAAGCTTTGTACGAAAATTACATCAAGATGGAGGAGTTAAAACCATTTCTATGTTAACAAAAAGAATTATACCATGCCTGGATATTAAAGATGGTCAAACCGTAAAAGGGATTAATTTTTTAAATCTTCGTAGTGCAGGTGATCCTGTTGAACTTGCGAATGCTTACGCAGAGCATTTTGCCGATGAACTTGTTTTTCTCGATATAACCGCTACGATAGAAAACCGTAAAACGCTTATTGATTTGGTAAAAAGAGTTGCTATAAATATCAACATACCTTTTACGGTCGGCGGAGGTATTAATTCTGTAAGTGATGTAGGACACCTGCTTGAAGCGGGTGCGGATAAAATCAGTATAAATTCGGCGGCAGTAAAAAACCCTAATCTCATTGAACAGTTGGCAAAATTGTTCGGCAGCCAATGTGTAGTATTGGCAATTGATGCAAAAAAGAGCGGAGATAATTGGTTTGTACATATTCACGGAGGAAGGACCGAAACAAAGATTCCGGTAATCAGTTGGGCAAAAGAGGCATGCGAACGCGGAGCAGGAGAGATTTTACTAACATCTATGGATCATGACGGTACAAATAACGGATTTGCAATTGAACTAACCAGGTTAATATCTTGTTCCGTCCCAATTCCGGTAATTGCATCCGGCGGTGCAGGTAATCCGGATCACTTCCTTGATGTTTTTCAAAAAGGGAAAGCCGACGCTGCACTTGCGGCAAGTGTTTTCCACTTTGGGAAAATTAAAATTGAACAATTAAAAGCTTTTTTAAAACAACATAAAATTCAGGTGCGTTTATGAAATTAAATTTTGATAAATCCAACGGACTTATACCGGCAATCATTCAAGATAATATTACAAATAAGGTATTAATGCTTGGTTATATGAATGAAACCGCTTTTGAGCAAACTAAAAAGGAAGGAATAGTTACGTTCTATAGTAGAAGCAAAAAACGATTGTGGACAAAAGGTGAAACATCCGGGAATTATCTTACTGTTAAAAATATCATACCGGATTGTGATTCCGATACACTTTTAATTAAGGTAAAACCTGCAGGTCCGGTGTGCCACAAAGGAACGGATACTTGCTTTGATGAGGAAAATTCGCAGCAAGAAAATTTTATAGAATACTTAGAACAAGTAATAAGCGATAGGAAAGAGAATCCGACTGAAAATTCTTATACAGCGAAATTATTCGGATTAGGTGTAAACAAAATTGCTCAAAAAGTTGGCGAAGAAGCTGTTGAAATGGTGATTGAAGCAGTGGATAATAAATCTACTAATTTTAAAAATGAAGCCGCCGATCTTCTTTTTCATTATTTGGTTCTGCTTGCAGAAAAAGATATTTCGTTTGATGATATTATTGAGGTGCTAAAACAAAGGCATAAATAGTGTTTGGCAGTATATTGCTGGAATGTTGATGCTATAGATTCTAGTTCTGTAGGTAGAGACAAAGCTCTAAAATTAGTCTCTGAAAATAACGTTAGCATAAATTATTAAGTGTGATAGATAAATATTTATATCTTCTTCGGAATCACACAACTAATTTACCGTTATAACGGTAAATCTTAGTTTTTTACAATCATTTTTCTTGACCTTATTTAATAAGAGTTATTTTTACTGTTATGACGGTAAAACCTTGACTTAACACTTTTAGTTTTTACTATTTTTTGTCGCTAATGTTATTTATTTGCTGTTATAGCAGTATAATTATGAATAGTAATAATACAATATCAAAGATTGTCAAATTTCACAGAAAAAAAAGCGGACTAACGCAAAAACAATTAGCCGATTTAGCCGGAGTAGGTAAAACTGTAATTTTTGACATTGAAAACGGTAAGGAAACCGTGCGTTTTTCAACTTTATTAAAAGTATTGAAATCTTTGAATATCACTATAATATTTAAAAGTCCTTTAATGGAAAGTTTTAATGAGAAAAGCAAAAGTATTTAATTTTGGCAAACTCGCCGGTTATTTATTCGAAAAAGATGGGAAATATGTTTTTTTATATGACGACAATTATTCCGGACCCCCTGTTTCGCTTTTGATGCCGCTTGAAAAAAAGGAATATGTATTTGATCGGTTTCCACCGTTTTTTGATGGTTTACTCCCCGAAGGAACTCAATTAGAGGCTTTGCTTAGATTTAGTAAAATTGATAGAAATGATTTTTTCTCGCAATTGTTATTAGTAGGAAAAGATTTGATTGGGTCGGTTACCGTAGAGGAAGATAAGTGAAAATTTGTCCAATTACTTACAAAAGCATTGAATCCGGTAAATATTCCAGAGAAGGAATAAAGTTATTATCCCCTTATTTAAATTCCCTTAATGATTTGAATTATACCAAAGAAGAACAACTTCAGGAAGCTGCTTTAAGAGCAAGCAAACTTTCCATTCAAGGTGTTCAACCAAAGTTAAGTGCTAAATTAAGCGTTAAAAATAGTGGTTTTGAATTATTTGATCAAGGCGGAACGTTCATTTTAAAACCTCAAAATTTTTTATTTCGGGAATTACCGGAAAATGAAGACTTGACAATGAGACTTGCTGTTCTAATTAGTTTAAACATTCCTCTGCACGGACTTATTTATTCTAAGGATGAGTCTTTAACTTACTTCATAAAACGGTTTGACCGGTATGGAAAGAATAAAAAATATGCCGTCGAAGATTTTGCTCAATTAGCCGGTAAAATTAGAGATACAAAATACAATTACAGCATGGAAAGAGTCGCGAGACTTTTGGATAAATATTGTACTTTCCCGGTAATTGAAAAAGCTAAACTTTTCAAATTAACAATTTTTAATTATTTGGTCGGTAATGAAGATATGCATTTGAAGAATTTTTCTCTTATTACTAAAGAAAAAATTATCGCTTTGTCTCCTCATTATGATCTTATTAACACTTCCATTGTTCTTAACAATCCGCCGGAGGAAATAGCCTTACCGATTGACGAACGAAAAAACAAGTTAACCGGAAAACTGCTTATTGATTGTTTTGGAAAAGAAGTGTTAGAGTTAAATTCAAAAATAATTTCGCAAACATTAAATACAATTTATAAATCAAAAAACAAATGGCTGGAAACCATATCTGTAAGTTTCCTATCGGACATTATGAAATCTAAATATGTTGATTTGCTGGAAACAAGATGGAAAGTTTTGTTTCCACACTTTCGATGAACTTAACCGGAAAGTTTATCCAAGTTTTTTTCTAAACCCTAAGGAACTTAAAAATAAAATACTAGCACCAATTAATAATAGCATCGTCATTTGAAAATAATAATCGTTAAATCCGGTCCCTTTAAGAATTGTACCGCGGATGATTGTTAAAAAATATCTTAGTGGAATTAAGTAAGTAATATATTGAATAATTTTAGGCATATTCTCAATCGGGAAAACAAATCCTGAAAGATAAATCATAGGCATCATTATTACGAATATAGCAATCATCATTGCCTGCTGCTGCGTTTTAGAAATTGTAGAAACAAACATTCCGAGTCCGAGAGTTGAAAGAATAAACAGAAAGGTTGAAAAATATATAAATAATATGCTTCCTTTAATAGGGATTGCAAATGTTAACGACATTGCGGTTAAAACAACCGATGTTGCCACAAATCCAAGGATTGCAAAAGGAATAAGTTTACCTATCATTAATTCCATCGGTTTAATCGGGGTAACAATCAATTGTTCCAACGTACCGATCTCCCTTTCTTTAACTATAGCAAGCGAAGTAAGCAGAAGCGTAACTATCATTAAAAGAAGTCCTACAATTCCGGGCACCATATAATTCCTTGTACGCATTTCAGGGTTATACCAAACACGTGTAACCGCTTCCGGTAATGCAAATTTAGCAGTGCTTAATCCTTTACTCCGGATAAGCGATAGAGAAATATTTTCAGAATACCGGGCTACAATATTTTGCACGTATCCTGCGGATACAGCAGCCGTATTACCATCCGAACCATCAAAAACCGCCTGTACTTTTACGGGAATCTCTCTTTTAATATCTTTTTCAAAATTTCTTGGAATCGTCAGTCCCAGAATAACTTTACCGTTATCAATCAATTTTTGAAGCTCACCATAGCTATCAACGTAATAATCAAACGAAAAATAACCTGAGCTTGTAAATCGTTCGAGAAAATTTCTGCTTGCAGTGGTTTTATCCATATTATAGACTGCAGTATGAACAATATTCACATCATAATTTGCGGCAAAACCAAGGAAAAGCAATTGTACAAGAGGAGAAATTAAGATAAGCGCAAGCATTTTAGGATCACGCTTAATTTGTAAAAACTCCTTTATTATTATATTTTTTATTCTTCTCATTTTTAACCGGCTCTATGCAATTTTATTTTTTCTTATATTAATAAAAGCAGCAAGTATTAAAAAAATTCCTCCAAAAATCAGCAAATAAATCAACTGCTGCCAAAAAGCACTTAATCCAACACCGCGCAGCATAATAGCCCGCATTGCAACAAGATAAAACTTTACGGGGGTTATATTAGTTGATATTTGAATTATTTTAGGCATACTGTCTATAGGGAAAACGAATCCTGATAAAATAAATGAAGGCAGTAAAGAAAAGAATGTTGCAAACGTAAAAGCCACTTGCTGCGATTCGGCAATCATAGAAATAAAAATTCCTACAGTAATTGAAGTAAATAAAAATATTATTGTTGTAAGCAGAAGCAGCCAATAACTGCCCACAACGGTAACACCAAAAAGGATATATCCGGCAATCAGTACAATTACGGCATCTATTAAAGAAATCAACAAATACGGAAGTGATTTACCGAATATTAGTTCAAGCGGTTTAACCGACGATACATTTATTTGTTCAATTGTACCAAGCTCCTTTTCTCTTACCATTGTAAGCGATACGCTAATTACAGCCGTAATAATCAATATCATTGCAATTAAACCGGGAATTAAAAATTTAGTGGTTTCCAAATCAGGATTAAACATAAAACGAGTTTCCAAAGCAATTGGTATGTATTGCTTTTTGCCGTATCTTCTTAAAACTTCTGCCTTGAATTTTTGTCCGTAATTAAAAGTTGCAAGTGTTAAATAATTTTTAATTATAGTTGCGGTATTACCGTTTACTCCGTCAATTAGAAACTGTATTTGAGGTATCTGTTTCCCGGAATTCAAATCGGTTGAGAAATCACTTGGAATGACTACCACAGCTTGCGTTTCTCCTTTATCGAGAATTCCATCTATTTGTTTTCTGCTTTTCAATACTTTTTTTATATTAAAATATTCTGTATGAGATAAACTCGCAATAAATTGCCTGCTTTCAAAAGTATTGCTTTTATCTAATAGAGCAAGTGAAATATGTTTAACATCAAAATTAACCGCATAACCGAAAATGCCTAATAAGAAGACAGGGAAAAAGAAAAGGATAACAAGAAATTTTTTATCACGTAATAGTTGCTTTAATTCTTTTTTTGCAATAGCCTTAATTCTTCGCATTATCGGCTTTCCTTTTTTGATAATAAATGAACGAACACATCTTCAAGGGTCGGTACAATCTTGTCTATTTTTTTTGTGGTTATATTTTTTTTCGACAAAGCATTAATAATCTGATTTTTACTTTTAAAATTTTCATTTACGATTATGTGTATATGATTTGCAAAGATAGAAGTTTCTTCAGTAAAATTTTCTTTTGCTAAAATTTCAAGTGCATTTACAACATTATCGGATTCGATCTCAAAAACAGATTCGGTTAAATAATTGGTTTTTAATTCCTTCGGAGTTCCGCCGGCAATAATTTTACCTGAATCTATCAACATTAAATCGTTGCAAAACTCGGCTTCTTCAAGATAGTGAGTGGTTACAAAAACGGTAGTCCCATTTCCCGATAAATTATTAATCAATTCCCAAAAGCTGCGCCTCGAAATCGGATCAACACCGCTTGTCGGTTCATCTAAAAAAACAATTTTAGGTTGATGAATAACTGCGGTACCCAAAGCAAGCCGCTGTTTAATTCCTCCGGGTAAAGATGCTGTAATTAAATTTTCTTTTCCTCTGAGATTCGCAATTTTTAAGACCCAATTTTTCCTTTCTTTTAATTTCGTACCTTCAAGTCCGTAAACACCACCGAAAAAATTTATATTTTCTTCAACTGTGAGATCGTTATACAACGAAAACTTTTGAGACAT
>CAZXJG010000001.1:55707-89059 GCA_964640985.1 uncultured Melioribacteraceae bacterium
CCCAATAGTTTGTTTCACGTTATCCGGATTAGTTTTAATACTATATCCGCCAATTGTTGCATCCCCTAAAGTCGGCTCAAGTATTCCGCAAAGCATTCTGATAGTTGTGGATTTGCCTGCACCGTTTGCGCCGAGAAAACCGAATATTTCCCCTTCTTTAACATTAAAAGAAATATGGTTAACCGAAGTAAAATCACCGAACTTTTTTGTTAAATCTTTTACAACTATTGAATACAACTTCGCTCCAAAACAATTAAAAAATTAATATATTTTTTGTCCGACAGAAAATTGTAATTTAACTTTTGCAACTGAAAAATCTGCTTTCGCCATAGCAAGATTAGTTTGTGCCTCTAATAATTGGGCTTCTGCATTTATCAAATCGGTACTTGTTGCTATATGCTGATTATATTTGTTATTTATTATTTTATAATTCAGTTCAGCAGATTTAACAGTTAGTTTATTTATATCTATTTTCTTTTTTTCACTTTTAAATCGTAAGAAATTCCTATAGACTTCAACGGCAATATTTCGTTTTAGCAATTTGAAGTTTTTTTGAATTTGAAACTTTTGTTCTTCGGCAATTTCCGTTTCCGCAGAAGTTTTACCCCAGTTCCATATATCCCAGCTTAAACCAAGTCCAACAGTCCACGCCTTTAATGTTTGTGAACCGTTAGAGAAATTATCGGAATTAATCTTATAATAATAATAATTCCCTGTTGCAAAAATTTGCGGGAACCAATTTGCTTTAGCTGCCGTAATATTTTTATCGCTTGCTTTTTGTCTGTATTCCAAAATTTGTAATTCTTTTCTATTTTTCTCCGCCTTGTTAAGCAGCTGTTTATAATCATAATTATTTCGAATCATTTGATTTTCATTTATCTTGATTTTCGTATCGGTATTTAATTTTAAGCCGATGGTTCTGTTAAAAGTAATTTGTGCAACCGCAACCGCATTTTCTGCATCAACTAATTTCAATTTTGCATTTTGCATTTGAACTTTTAATTTCAGCACATCATTTTCGGTAACCAATCCGTTTTTTAAAAACTGCTTAGTTTGTTCAAGATGTTTTTCTATTACTTTTAAATTATCTTCAATTAGTACTTGTATTTTTTGAGCTTTATAAAAATTCCAAAATGCCATTTGAATTTCCAAAGCTTTGCGGTTTTTCTGCAAATTTAATTCTTCTTCAACAGCTTTTGAAGAATATTTTGCAGCTCTTCTTTTTGCCCAAAAACGAAACCCGGTAAACAGCGGCTGTTCTAAAGAAACACTTCCGCCATACATATTGATTGAATTATTTAATGGAATTGCAAACCGGGGTCCTAATTGAAATTTTGACGGATCAATTATATTTATGTGATTATATAAACCGCTAAAAGTTAATTTAGGAAGAAGATAAGAAGTAGCTTTGGTAATTTGAGCATTAGAAATATTTAACTGCGATTCGGCAATTTTAATTTCACTACTGTTTTTCAAACCAATATTCAAACTTTCTTTCAGAGATAATTCTCTGCTTTGAGCAAATACGGAAAAACTTATAAACAATAATGCCGCAAATATTGTTTTAATTTTGTTTTGTATCATTTCAACTTGCCTTTTTAACTAAGTGAATAAAAACATTTTCTAAAGAAGGATTAATTATTCTAACTTCTTCTATTTTTATCGAGTTGTTTTTCATTTTATCAATTATATTTATTTTATTTTGCTCTACATCGTCAACAACAAAATTTAACCGGTCTCCGAACATCTGAACATTTTCGGCAAATTCATCTTTAAAAAGAGCATAAGCCTCACGAATGGGCGAACATATAATTTCTATTATCTTTTTTCGAATGGACTTTTTAATTTTCTCCGGTTCGTCAACGGCAATAATTTGTCCTTTATTCATCAAGGCAACCCGATTGCATCTTTCGGCTTCATCTAAATAAGGTGTAGTCATTACAATTGTTATTTTTTCTTTTTGTAATTGCGAAAGGATTTTCCAAAAATCTCTTCTCGAAACAGGGTCTACTCCCGTAGTCGGCTCATCAAGAAAAAGAATTTCCGGTTTGTGAATTAAACTGCACGCCAAAGCCAATTTTTGTTTCATACCACCCGAAAGGTTTTCGGCAAGCCGGTTACGGAATTTTATTAGACGGGTAAATTCTAATAATTCATCTCTGCGACTTTTAAAATTTTTTACATCGTGTATATCAGCATAAAATTCAAGATTCTCATCAATAGTTAAATCTCCATAAAGACTGAACTTCTGAGATAAATATCCGATTCTCTTTTGAATTTCTTTTCGATATTTAACCAACTCTTTACCCATTATCTCAATTCTACCATGGTTAAAAGGTAAAAGTCCACAAAGCACACGAATAGTTGATGTTTTCCCAGCACCATCGGGACCAACAATACCGAACATCTCCCCCTTTTGAATTTTAAGGGAAATGCCGGATATTGCGGATATCTCGCCATAACTTTTTTTTAAGTTTTGTATGTTGATTATGTTGTTCATTTATATGTTCAATTATTTGAAAATTGAAAAATTCAAAAATTGAATATCTATTGGATTTTTATATAAATTTATTGATTTAATTTCATTTATTGTTGCAAATTAGCAAGTTTGCAAATTACCAAATTTACCAATCCGTTAATTTATCAACATGTTAATTTGTTAATTTGTTAATTTGTCAACCTAATCACCGCATCAGCCGGCATTCCGCTTTTCAAAACATAATTAGGATTAGGAACAGCAATTTTTACTTTAAACACAAGTTTTGTCCTTTCCTCTTTAGTCTGAATATTTTTAGGAGTAAACTCCGCTTCCGGTGAAATAAAAGATATTTTACCGGTAAAAACCTTATCCGGATAACTATCAACCGCAACCGTAACTTTATCCCCGAGTTTTATTTTACCCATATCTGTTTCCGATACATAAACATAGAGATTAACATGAGTAAGATCTGCAACTTTAAGAAGTGTTGTAGAAGGAAGTGCCAACTCGCCAAGCTCAACATACCTTTCTACGAGCACACCATTAATTGGTGAAACGACATAACAATTATCGATTTGCTTTTTCACAAACGCTACCTTTTCGGCACTCAGTTCAACATTTGCCTTTGCTTTTTTTAGTTCTTCGGGACGAGCAAATTTATTCAACTTTTTCAAATTCTCTTGGGCGGATTTATATTTCGACAAAGCAATATCAAAATTCGCTTTCACGTCATCGTATTTTTTTTGAGTAATTGATTTGGAAAAAAGAAGTTTTTTCATACGCCCCAGATTTTTTTGAGCTAATATATATGCGGCTTTAGCTTGAGTTAATTTTTGTTTTGCCAAGAATATATCTTCAGCACGTGCACCGTTTTTAAGAAAATCATATTGCGCTTGAACAGCTTTTTGCGCGGCAAGTGCTTGCTTTAACTGAATATCCAAAAGCGAGTGATTAATAATTAAAAGTGTATCACCCTTGCTGATTTTATCCCCTTCATTAAAAAATATTTTCTTTACTGTTCCATTAGATTGCGAAGCAATAAAAATGTTTGTCGCTTCAATGGTGCCCGACTCTGATATTTGGTTTTTATTACCACTTTCCGAACATCCAAAAAATAATATTAAACCTAATACAAAAAATAATTTTACACGTTTATTCATTTTTCAATCCTGTTTTGAGAGTTTAAATAATTTTTTCCCCTTTTTAGTAAGAATGCCGGATATAAGAATATCGAAAGTTTGTATAAAAGCTTCTTTCATTGAAAAATTGTTGTTTGCCAAGAATTCAGGATTTATTATGCCCTGTACTGAAGATAAGATAATTGTAACAATAATTATATTAGGTTTGTCAACAATTAGGTTTTCCTTCTTACCTTGGTCTATTATATTGTTAAAAGCAAAAATGATTGTTTCCTTTCTAAAATGCTCTATCCTTTCCCAAGCTTTGGGATTGTGAATTTTTAAGTCGCTAATCCATCTGTTGTCAATTCTAAACGATAAATCCAGGAAAAAATTGCTTAGGTTCAATAATTTTAATACTGAGTTTTCTTTACCGGAAACAATTCGATTAATATTAGTCTGAACAAGATTCATTAAATTTTGGATAATCGCATTTATCAGGTCTTCTTTAGATGAAAAATATTTATAGATGGTTTTTTTGCTAATCTTTAACTCTCGTGCTAAATCATCCATAGTAGTCTTAAAAAAACCATATTTCATGAAAATTTCAGATGAATTATTTACTAAATTTTGGCGTGTATCCATTTTCTAATCTCTTACGGAAACTATTTTAGTTTTTATAGTTTCCAATTTAAACAACAACATTACTATTGTCAAGAAAATTATTGATTCATCTAATATTTTTTATTCTTGTTAAATAAAACGGATGGTATCACTTAAACTTTTGGAGTAAGATATTGAAGTAGTAATTATAGGGTAAAAAAAAGGGCTTAAAATTAAGCCCGATGCATAAAATTTATTTAGTTTTAACTTTTTTGCCGTACCTTCTGTTAAACCTATCAACACGACCGGTAGAATCAACAATTTTCTGTTTACCGGTAAAAAAAGGATGGCATTCCGAGCAAATTTCTAATTTAATTTGTGGTACGGTAGCCCTTGTTGTAAATGTATTACCACAAACACACGCAACTTCACAAAGCTGATATTTTGGATGTATTCCTTTTTTCATCTTATTAATTCCTCAAAAAATTTAGAAGAGAAATATAAAAAGAAGATAATTAAAATTCAATTAAACAACATCAACTTCTTTCTTTTCTTTAATTGGATTTGAGTAAACTAATTATTTGTTTTGATTATTTAATTCGATTTTTTTTATCGAATCAATTCTTGCACGTAATTTTTCCAATGTTTTACTATCTGAAGGAATTGCACTAAAGAATCCATCAAAATTAAAATATTCTTCGTTAGCATCAACAAGCCTGCCGGGAGTAATTATATTATTCAAGCTTTTTTTATTGTTTAAGTAACTATCCAGATTAATAGAATTATTTGTACTAAAGGGCAATTTCACTTTTTTATTAACTACTACATCATTCGCTTTTAACACTGCACTATATTCGCTTTTTGCATCAGCAGTTTTCTTGTTTTTAAATTCTTTAAAGTTTATTGAATTATTCTTTGATGCAATAACATCCTGTCTTAATTGAGGTTTAGCCAGCAAAGGATTATCATCATAAGTTACGGTTGAATTAAACACGAAAAACAAAACTACTACTGCAGCAGTTAATGTAAAAGCCGGAACAATAATCCAAAACGACCACCATTTGTTACGTTGAGATTCATTTAACTTCAAGTTACCGTTGTGGATTTTTGCCATTAGTTTAAACTCAAAATCATCAGGAGCTTTATCCTGAGGCAATTCTTTTAATAAAGAAATTAGTTTCTCAAATTTCTTTTCATTACTATTGTAAAAATTTGCTTTCATAGGCATCACTCATTATAAATGTTTTTTAACAATTTTTGTAATTGAGAACGACCACGATTTATTCTCGATTTAACTGTCCCAATTGTCAATCCGGTTACTTCAGCAATTTCATCATAAGAAAGTTCTTGTATATCCCGTAAAACAACAACTTCACGATAAACTTCTCGAACTTTTAATAAGGCTTTTTTAACAATTTCACCTTTTACTAAACTATCAGCTTCTCTATCAGGTTGCACAAACGACTTATCTTCAATCTGCAACTGCTTTTCATCATCGTTATTACTGAACGATAAAATTTTCCTTCGTTTTTGCCTTTTTAACTCATTCTTTGCCAAATTGCCGGCAATAGTATAAATCCACGTAGAAAATTTTGCAAAAGATTTATAAGAATCTTTGTTTAAGTAAAATTTTATCATTGTGTCTTGCACAATATCTACGCTGACATCTTTGTCCCCAACAAATTTATAAACAAAATTTACTAGCGGATCTTTGAACTTTTTGACTAAAATTTCATAAGCTTCAATTGTGTTATTATCTTGAAATTCTTTTATGAGTTCTTCGTCCGTTAACTCTTTTAAGTTTTTAATCAATGTTTATTATACTAAAATTTGAAAAAATTGTTTCAATTAAGTCGAGTAATTTTAATTATTCAAAACTATAAATGCAAATGTCTCTTAATTTAATAAGCTAATTAGAATTTGTAAGTTCGGAAATTAAAATTGTCCCTATTGTTTTTTGATCTATAGCAGAAGTCTTTATAGCAATTTCACAATTGAATAACGCCCTGGCGGCATTTAATAATCTTCTATCGTTTTGGAAAAATTTTGCGTTTTTACACTTCTTGTAATAATATTCCGATACAGCACAAGCTTTTGCCGCTTCTTTATCCAACATTCTATTTCGCATTAACTCTCTACTTTTTGCAATTGTAGAAATATACCTTGCCAACACTCCATTTACAGAAACAAGATTTTTGCCTTGTTCTAAAATATTATATAAAATTTTTAAGGCTTTGCCTTTATCGGCAACAGATAATGCATCTTGTAAATCAAAAAAAGTATATTCCTTTGTTACAGATGTTAAAGAGTTAATTATTTCAATTGTAACTTCTCCTTTACCATTTAAATAATCGCTAATTTTTTGAAGCTGCATTTCGATAAGAGATTTATCTTCGCCTACTAATTCTATTAAAGTCATTGCATTTTGAGCTGATATTCTCAAGCCCAATGTTTGGGAATAATTTGTAAGCCAGGCAACTAAATTTTTGCCTTTTAATATTTTAGCTTCAAAAATAAAATTCTTTTTGATTAAAGATATATAAGGTTCTTGATTCAGATTTTTTATTTTTGCCATATTTAACAACACAAGAACGGTTGTTTCAGAAGGATTTTTAATATAACCGGCAAGTTTTTTCTTATCGCTAAATCTTTCAAAATTTTGAACAATGAGCAATTTTTTTTCCGAACCAAAAGGGAAAGTATATGCTAAATCGATAATTTCAGAGATATTTTGCCCTTTTTTAACTGTAATTTTCTCTATATCAAAGTCGGAAACTATTAAAGGTAAAACCGCTTTTTCTATAGATTTGGCAGCGTTTCTAATCGCATAGATATCTTCCCCAAATAAAAAATATACAGGAATAAATTTATTTGATTTTAAATATTCCGATAGGACATAAACCGAAGAAATATGTTCATTTATGCCGTTCATTTTATTTTTCCCTTTAGTTCGATTTTGCCTTCTTAATTTCAAACGGATTTTATACAAGGAGAACTAATCTCTAATTTTTCCATATTTACAAATTCTTTTCCCAACAATTTACACTATTAATATGAAATAAAGCTTACTACTGGACTAAAATTTAGATTAATAATGTAATGAAAAAGAACAGATATCTTTTCCCAGGTGAAAAAATTAAATATGTTTTTTCTCAACCGTTACATCTTCCATAGTTACATCATTAATAGGACGGTCGCCTTTGCCTGTTTTAACATTTCCTATTGCTTCCAAAACATCCATCCCGGAAATTAATTGTCCGAATATCGTATATTTATGATTTAACCACGTTGTTGGCGCAAGAGTTATAAAAAACTGACTTCCATTAGTATTTGGTCCGGCATTAGCCATTGCGAGCACACCTGCGTGATCGAAAGTCAAATTTTTATTAAACTCGTCATTAAAAGTACCTCCCCAAAGGCTTTGACCTCCGCTGCCTGTACCTGTCGGATCACCGCCTTGAATCATAAAATTCTTTATTATCCGATGAAATATAATTCCATTATAATATTTCTTTAGAATTAAACCAACAAAATTTTCAACTGCCTTTGGTACTAATTTAGGAAACAGCTTTAATTCCATTGTTCCCATATTTGTTTTAATAGTAGCAACCAACATTTCATTTTGATCAACATTCATCATATTTTTCAATTTTGCCTCAAAGTTTTGTTTTGGAATAATTTTTTTTTCATTTGAATTTTTACTTTGGCATCCGATAAAAAATGAAAACAACAAGAATAAAAAAACACTTTTTTTCATAATTCTCTCTCCTTAAGGATGAATTATACTTGTCCAAATTAAAGTTAATATTGATAAGCCGATAACAATTCTATAAAAAACAAATATATAAGTTGTATTTGTACGAAGATATTTTAACAAAAGTCCAATTGCCAAATATCCGCTTATTGCTGCCGCTAAAGTTGCAATTATCAGATTAAATGTTACTGATGCATTTAGATAATGAAGAGATTCATAAAATTGTAAAAGTCCGCTTCCTAAAACAGCGGGTACACTTAACAAAAATGAAAACCGTGCCGCAGTTCTCTTTTATATCCACAAAAAAGTCCCATTGTAATGGTTGTTCCGGAACGTGACGAACCCGGAATAAGTGCACAAGTTTGAGCAATACCGATTAAAAGGGCACTTTTCCAGTTCATTTTTTCTAATCCTTTATTGAAAGTTCCAACTTTTTCGGAAACAGCCAGAATTAAGGCAAATACAATTAAACTTGCAGATATTACAAATAAATTTTTTGTTAAAGCGCCTTCAATTATATTTTGAAATCCAAATCCGATTATCGCTACCGGCAAAGAACCTATAATAATATACCAGCCCATTTTAGAATTTAAACTTTGTTGAGAAAATTTTTCTCTTTTAATCACATTTTGTTTTAAAAAGTCGATAAAAATCCGCCACAGATCATTCCAAAAAAATATTACCACAGCGAGAAGGGTACCAAGTTGAATAACGGCAATAAAGGATGTCCATCTTTCAGGATGCTGCGCGGAAACCAAGTGCATTAGTTTACCCGCAACTGTTAAATGCCCTGTACTGCTGATCGGAAGAAATTCCGTTAGCCCCTGAATTATTCCCAGAAAGATAGCTTCAAAAATATTCATTACTGTTCCTTAAAAATAATAAGAGACCCCCAATCTCACACCAACCGTAAAAGAATTCACATTTACATCTATATTTGATATTGAATTGTATAAAGCTTTATTGTTATGCTTTGGTATGCCTGGGTAGTCCAACCGGATATCAGTCCCAATCATAGCATACAAATTCCGGCTCAGAAGCGTATGAGCTTCAGCTTTAATCACAAAACCCACACCATAAGCAGTGTAATTGGTTTTTGCAACATTATTAGGTAACCGTTCTGTTAACGAACCAACTCTAGGTCCTAATCCACCGCCGAATTTAAATCTATATCCCTTCCCCGAAAACACATAATATACAATAACCGAAGGCTTATGCTGAACAAGCGAAATATCGAACAACCCTAAAACCCCTACATTTGTAGTATATGTATATAAAGTATATACATATTCAAATCCAAGCTGAAATTTTTTGTTCAACGAATAATTGCCTTCCGTAAAAAGGACAAGACTGCTATGAAAAGTAGGAATTTGATTATTTGAAGGCGCAAAATTTATGTTAATATAATCTTGCAGTGTAGATATTGAAGTAAAGTCAATACCCATACCGGCAGCAACATCAACCTGCGCATAAGATGATGAACCGACAAACAAGAAGATAATTAAAACCGTTATTTTTTTCATTTCATTCCAGTTCTTGTTTTGAAAGCATTAAAAAAATTCACTTTACTTTCACCGGCGGCAGATAATCGTTTGTTAATCAAATGAATAAAGAAAACCATTCCTAAAATAAAAATTACGTATGAAATAAAATGTGTGAGTATCGCGTATGCACTACTTGTAACTCGCGAAAAATTAAAAATATCAACCAAAACGGAAATAACTATTAAATGGTATGAACCCGTACCACCTGGAGTTGGAATTATTATTCCGAAAGCACTTATGGTCATAAGTATCCACGCAGTACCGTATGTAACCACGTGAATTTTATTCATTCCAAGCATTAAAAATCCTAAATATGAAGTTAAACCATAAATTAACATAATTGCCGCTGTTAAAAGAATTGTAAAAAAATAATTTTTTGCGCCTTGCAAACTTGCAAATCCCTCGGTGAGCATATTAAAGATATAAGCAAGTTTACCTGCTATTTTTTCCGAAAGCTTTCCTACAAATTTAACAATTGTTGAATAAAACTTTTGTTTAAACTTAACCAATAAAAGTAAAAATATTATCATGGCGAAAATAATTATGAATCCCAAAACAACCGCAGATTTCAACCAGCTTATTTTGTTGTATAAATTACCGGGATAAATCATAACACTAATTAAAACGGAAATTCCTAAAGCAAGAATATCGAGAACTCTTTCAACAACGATGGTACCGAACATCGATGAACGTGAAATATTTTCCCACTTACCTACATATAATGCCCTGTAAACTTCACCCAAACGCGGTACAAGTGCATTAACGCCATAGCCAACCATAATTGCGCCGAATAAATGCAGAAGTTTAGTGTCTTTTTTAACGGAAGAAACTATTACTTTCCATCTATACGCCCTTACTAAATGTGAAAAAAGAAATACTAAAATAAAAACAATCATCCACCAAATAGATGTTTTCTCAATCAGGTCAAGGGCTTTACCGATATTTACATTTCTGAAAGCAAAAAACAAAAGTATTACCATCAAAACAAACGGAAGTGAATATCCTAATATTCGTTCTATGTGCTGTCTTTTTTGTCTTTTATCTGAAATCAATTATTTTACTTCCTTTTGGCGTCTTAAAGTTAAATAATTTGTCCTTTAAGCTGCTGTTTAAACGGATATGATCAAATTGAATATTGATCGTAACATTGTTATAATTTTTAATGCCGATTTTTTTTATCGTATATGTTTTGTTAGTCCATATTTGTATCGATTTAAACTGAAATTTTTTATTTAGCGGTGTTAAAATAACGGAATAACCTTTTTTTAAACTATTGTTTTTAACAAGTTTTACGTTAGATTTTTTAGGGTAATCGAAAATAAACTTTTGCAGCATAAAATTTGAAGCATCGCCATTTAATTTTTTTATCACAACTTGATTAAATTTTTTATTATAATTCCAAAGGGTTTTTCCATTCGATACTATCAATATGTTTTTTAGTTCAACTCTAAATTTATTCCCTTTTTCGTAATAAAATTTTCCCTGTATAGTCATTTCTTTTTTGCCGGAAGAACCAATTATATCTTGAGAAAAATCGGCAGTCAAATTTGATATTTTATTAAATTTTGCCTGCAAATTTTTGATAACACTACTGCCGTTTTGAGCATAAAGAATTTGACTTAAGAACAAAATTATAATAAATATTTTTTTAATCATTTTGTAAAGACCTCAATAAAGTTTCTAAATCTTCTTGATTTTCTACCAACACCTCGCGGGCTTTACTACCCATCGAGGTTCCTACAATACGAGCTTGTTCAAGTTGATCTACAATACGGGCTGCACGTGCATAGCCTAATTTCAATTTACGCTGCAATAGGGAAACAGACCCCTGTTGATAATTCACTATTACTTTTGCAGCTTCTTGAAACATAGGATCGAGATCAGATAAAAAATTATTCGAAGTACCGGTTTTTTTTTCGAACATAGAAGGCAAAAGGTAACGTTTTGTAAACCCTTTTTGAATGTAAATATAATTTGTAATTTTCTCAACTTCTTCAGTGCTTATAAAAGCATTTTGAATACGTATTGGTTTTGGTAAATTGCCCGGTAAAAAAAGCATATCGCCGTTGCCGAGAAGCTGCTCGGCTCCGTTCATATCTAAAATTGTTCTCGAATCTATTTTCGTAGCAACCTGATAAGAAATGCGGGCACTAAAATTAGCTTTAATAACACCGGTTAAAACATTAACCGAAGGTCTTTGAGTTGCAACTATTAAATGAATGCCTACGGCTCTTGCCAACTGAGCTAAACGCGCAATTGGTTCTTCTACTTCTTTCCCGGAAGTAAGCATCAAATCTGCTAATTCGTCAATTATAACAATAATATAGGGTAATTTATAATGCTTCATTGTTTCCGTATCTTGCGGTTTAGAACGCGGATTAGTAACCTTTTTATTATAATCGATTATATTTCTTACACCAACTTTAGCCAATTTGTTATAACGTTTTTCCATCTCATATTCTACGGCTTTTAATACAACCAAAGCATTTTGCGGATTGGTGATAATTTCTTCATCAATATCGGGTGAGACCGCAAGAAAATGTTTGTTTAATTTTTTATAAAATGATAATTCTATTTTTTTAGGATCAATAATAACAAATTTAATTTCGGACGGCTTTTTGGCAAACAAGAGACTTGTAATCATTATATTTAGCCCAACGCTTTTACCGGATCCGGTAGAACCTGCAATTAGCAAGTGAGGCATTAAAACAAGGTCTGTTACGTAAGAATCACCGGCAATGGTTTTACCTAAGGCCATTGGAAGCTCGGCTTTAGTTTCCTTTAATTTTTGAAACACGGTACGAGCAGTTACCAACGAAGCTTTTGCATTAGGTATTTCAACACCGATGGCGCTTTTCCCCGGTATCGGGGCAATAATTCTTATGCCGCGTGCCGCTAAAGCTAAAGCTATATCGTGTTCTAATGAAACGATTCTGCTTATTTTTACACCTGCCGACGGTACAATTTCATAAAGCGTTACAACAGGTCCCGGTGTAACGGAAATATCTTCAATTTTAATGTCGAATAATGCCAACTTCCCTTTCAATAACTCGGCGTTATGTTTTAATTCTATTTCGGGAATTATAAATTCTTCTTCTTCCGATTGATTAAGCAATTCAATATTAGGAGGTACATAATTTATTTTTTCATCCCATTGATCAGGAAGATCTCTTTCCCTTCTTTCTTCATCATTGGTTAAAGATATTTCTTTTTCACTAAATTGTTTTGGCGCAATTACGTGTCCGCCGTTTTTATCCAAAGCAGATGCGGTTTTTTCTTCGGCATCTTTTCTTATTATCCGTATCCTTGTTTCATCTTCATTTGCAGCCGAACTATCTTTTTTCTTAAATAATCTTGATTTTTTTGATGCTCTTAATTTTCGAATTTTAGAAAGGTTATCTTTACCTTTAGATTCCTCATCCGATTTCTTTTCATCACCTTCAAAAGCATCTGTAAATTTTATCTTTAGAAATTTAAATGCATTTTCAATTTTAATATCGAAGGCTATAATTAAAGAAACGAAAAAAAGTGTTATTATTACAATAATGCTTCCCAATCCCCCTAAAAGCATACTTAAACTTTTCCCGAAAAAATCCCCGATATTACCTGCAAGTTCATGTTGATTGGACAATACGGAAATTTCCGGTGCGGAGCGAAGAATTCCGAAAAAGGTGGAGAAAAGAATTCCCATAACTATTAGAAAGTTTGAAAGATAAACAGCTATTTTATAATTTTTCGGTCCGAGAATTTCGTATCCCCAAATAAATAACACAACAGGGAAAATAATAGAAAAATAGCCAAAAGTATTATTGATAAGATAATACGATATGTAAGCGCCGAATATTCCTAACCAATTATGCGCACTTTCGGCACGCTTTGCAAATTCGGCATTAGGGGAAAACACGTTAAATAAATCTGAAAAAGAAAATCTCAAGTTCGCTTGGTCGTAAGGTGAATATGAAATAATACTTAATAAAAGCAAAACAGCGAAAACTATTAAAAAAATACCAATAAGTTTTTTTTTCTTTTCAGATGAAATTATGAAATAATTTTCCTCATTTCTTTTTGATGAAGATTTTATTTTTCTTTTTACAGCCATCACTTCCCTTGCTGTTCATTTACTCTTTTACCGGTGTTGTCTAACAAAGTAATTGTACCGGAGTGAAAATAAGGAATGGCTGAAGTAACATTTACTTGTGAACAATAAATCAAATCATCGGTAAAACCGTTTTGAATGAGAAGTTGCCCGTGTTCACTTTCAGTAAGCATTTTTTTTATACTTTTACCAAACGACTTGTTAAGTGCTACCGAAGCTTTTGCTGCATCGGTTAAATCAATTTCAGAATATAAATCGTTAATAGAAGAAATCAATTTACCTGCACAAACCGTATCTTCCAACGAAAATTTCCCGTTTGAGCCGGCACAAAGAATGATTATATCTTGTTTTAATTTAATTAAACGATTAGCAACTGCATCTAAATTTGCAAATGATACCAGAAAAAGATTTTTAGCAAACTTTGATTTTACAATAGCTTCCGAACCGTTTGTAGTAAAAAATATTATGGATTTTCCCTCAACGGCTTCAGGTGAAAATTCTAAAGGAGAATTCCCGAGTGTAAAGCCGTCAACTTTTTTTGTATCTCTTTCACCTGCTAAAATTGTTTTACCGCCAAATGCATTGCCCGATACTTTTATGGCAAATTCCACCGAATCGACAGGAATAATTTCCTTCGCACCATTATTCAGAGCGGTAATAATAGTTGACGTTGCCCTAAGAACATCAATTACTACAACAGTTCTTTCGTTAAAAAACAATTCTTCAATATTTTTAGCAGATAAAAAAACGTCTATTTTCATAATTATCCTTTTATAAAAGGGAGTTTGACAACTTTTGCAGGTATTTTTTTCTCCCTGATAACAAAATTAACATTTGTACCAATTTCGGAAAATTCTTTTTTCACATACCCTAAAGCAATCGGTTTTTCTAAAATCGGACTTACCGTTCCGCTTGTAATATTTCCAATAATTTTCCCGTCGGCAGAAATATTATAACCATGGCGCGGGAATGCTCTTTGGTCGGCAACCATAGGTACCAGCTTCCTCGTTACTCCTTTTTCTTTTATTTGCAAAAGTGCGTCTCGACCAATAAAATTTCCTTTTTTTAATTTGGTTATCCATCCCAAACCCGCTTCAATCGGATTTGTTGTTTTGTCAATATCATTTCCGTATAAACAATAACCCATTTCAAGTCTTAAAGAATCGCGAGCTCCTAATCCGACCGGTTGAATATTGAATTTATCGCCCGCTTCAAATATTGCATGCCAAACTTTTTCTGCGTCAACTTCCGAGCCTTTAAAATAAAGCTCATAACCTAACTCGCCCGTATAACCGGTCCTTGAAATTAACATATCAATACCTGCACATTTAGCATAAAAATAATGATAGTATTCAAGATCAATTTCTTTATCGCATATTTGCTGAACAACTTCTTTCGATTTGGGACCTTGTACTGCTAAGAGAGAATAGTCGTCACTTAAATTTGTAAGCTGCACACCAAATTTATTATTTTCATTCATCCATGTAAAATCTTTATCGATATTGGATGCATTTACTACGAGCATAAATTCATCGTCGGCTAATTTATAAACGAGCAGATCATCAACAATGCCGCCATCAGGATAGCACATTGCGGAATATTGAACTTTTCCTATGGTCAATTTTTCCGCATTATTTACAGTTACAAATTGTACAAACTCCAGTGCTTTTTCTCCTTTAACAAATACTTCGCCCATATGGGAAACATCAAATACACCGACAGAATTACGCACTACTTTGTGTTCATTAATAATTGAAGAATATTGTACCGGCATGTAGTAACCTGCAAAGTCAACTATTTTTGCACCTAATTTTTTATGAATCTCATAAAACTTTGTTTTTTTCATAATTTACACCGAAATTTATTTTACAGTACTTTGTATCAATACACTTACCATAATTACTTTTAAGCAAATTCCTCCGTAAGATCATTTCCGGTTTTTGCCGAAATAAACTGAAATGATTGAGGGTCCATCTTTTCATCTTCAACAAGTTTTATTGTAACGCGATATTTGAATTGAAGCTTAAGAATTGTTGATATTTTACCTTCGTGCAGTTTTCTTCCTAAAGACGGATGAACAATTAGTTTTAATCTTTTATGTCGTCCTTCCATTCTATAACGTGTAAGCCACTCTTCAAGGTCGTGAATAAGGTTAGATTTTTTAATTAACAAACCGGTTCCTTGACAATAAGGACAAACTTCGTGAGTAGATTGCAAAATATTTTCTCTAATTCTCTGTCGAGTAATTTGCACTAATCCGAAATCCGTCATTGGCAACAAAGCAATTTTAGCTCTGTCTTTACGAAATTCTTTACGAAGTTCATCATAAATCTTTTTGCGATTTTTTTCATCTTCCAAATCAATAAAATCCACAACAATTAAACCGCCAATATCGCGCAAGCGAAGCTGTCGTACAATTTCACGTGAAGCTTCTAAATCCGTTTTAAGGGAATTTAATTCTTGTTCTTTTTTCGCTGCATATTTCCCACTGTTAACATCAATAACGGTCATTGCTTCGGTATGCTCAATAATAATATAACCACCGCTAGGTAGCCTTACATTTCTGCTCATTAACAGCTTAATCTGTTCTTCTATCCGAAAAGTATGAAATATCGGGGAATTACCCTTGTAATATTCAACTCGATTAACCAGCTCAGATTGTATAAACTGTACATATTCTTTAATTTCTTTAAATAATTTTTTAGAATCAATATATATTTTATTAACATCAGGAGTAAAAAGATCACGTATTACACTAACAGTTGTACTTAAATCTTTATACACTAATGCCGGTGGAGTTTCTTCCTTTATTCTTGCTTGAATATTTTTCCAGGTACTTAATAAATATCTCAAATCGGCGGCAAGTGCTTTTTCGTTCTGATTTTTTGCCGCTGTTCGGATAATTAAGCCGTAATGCTCGGGAATAATTTCACGGGCTAATTTTTTTAATCTTCGCCTTTCTTTGAAATCTGAAATTTTTCTTGAAATTCCAACTTTATTATCGAACGGGAGTAGAACACAAAAACGGCCCGGCAAAGAAATTGCCGAAGAAACACGGACACCTTTTCCTTTTACAGGCTCTTTAATTATTTGGACTAATATTTCCTGTCCTCTTTTAAGTTTTGGAGATACGGAAGTATTTTTGTTTTCATCGGGAACTTGTGAATCCGGATTTTTATTCCGGGATTGATTTTCTTGAATTTCATCATCTTCATAAATATCGGCTTCTTCATCAAACAACATCCCTTGTAAATCATGAAGCCTATCTCCAATATCGGAAAAATGAAGAAACCCATCATGTTTTAACCCGATATTTATAAATGCGGCTCTAATGCCCGGTAAAACCCTTGCAACTTTTCCTAAATAAATATTGCCGACCATTCTTTCTTTTTCAGGATGGTCAACAAAAAAATCTACTAACTTGTTATCTTCAATAATTGCAACACGATTTTGAGTTAGTGACGAATTAATAATAATATCTTTTAACATAATAAACTCACATTGTGCTGCTTTAATCAAATATTAACAATTCGACCTTTATTCGTCTAATAACCAAAACAACACCTTTTTTTTAAACTTTAATAAAATTTCGCTGTTATCCTCTTTAGGATATAAATTCTTTTCTATTTTTAATGAATGATAATCAATCAATTCTTTTAATAACTCGATGTTTTTTATAGCAAAAATCCTTTTTAATAAAAAATTTATTCCACTAAGATACATAAAATACCAAATTGAATGCTTTTTTGCTTTATCAAGTGCAGCGAATTCTCCATATTCTTTAATTAACAAATCGATATGCATCAACAAGGTTTTTTTAATAATTTCAACAGACGGTTTCCCGGGATCTTTACCGCTTGTAATAAGTTCGTAAAAACGACTAAAAATAAAGGGATTTCCAATAGATCCTCGTGCAACCATAATTGCATCACACCCGGTTTGCTCAATTAAATTTTTAGCATCTAAAGGAGAAAAGACAGAACCGTTCCCAATAACCGGTACGGAAACGCTTTGTTTTACTTTCGAAATCCATTCGTATATAGGTTCTGCCGAATACCTATCGGTTTTTGTTCTTGCATGAATTGTTAAAATTGAAGCTCCGTTATCTTCAGCTATTTTTGCATTTTTTATAATATTTATTTTCTTTTTTTCTTTACCTAAACGGAATTTTACTGAAATCGGAATGCCATGTGAATTATCCGACATCGATTTAACAATTTTTCCTAAAAGATCGGGATAATCCAAAATACTTGAACCCATTTTATTATCGGTAACTTTTTTAACCGGACAGCCTGCATTGAAATCAATTATATCGGGTTTGAAGCGCGAAATTTCATTTACCGCTTGTCCAATAATAACAGGATCATTGCCAAGAAGCTGTACGCCAATCGGTTTTTCTTGTTGATTAAAAGAAAATAATTTAAGAGATTCAAAATTATTTTTTAGAATTCCTTCGGCACTTACCATTTGAGTAAAAGTAAGTCCGACTCCAAATTTTTTTGCAATTTTTCGGAAGGGCGCGTCGGTAATTTCTGCCATCGGAGCCAATATCAATCTTTTGCCCAATTCAATTCCATTTAACTCCATTTTACCCGACCCTTAACTACTTGTACCAAATCTATTTGTATTAAAAACATACAAATCCCTTTCCCTTTCATATAGTTATTGTTACTCCGGACACACAAGACATATTAAGAAAAGCAAAATAAAATTGTAATTCGGTAGAAATACTAATGAAATTATTCTAAGTTTAAGTAGAAACACACAACTTTAAAATTAATTCAAACCGTTAAAAAGTTAAGTAATTTTTATAACTTAATATTAATAACTACTTTCTCCGAAAGCGAACGGATAAACCACAACTTCACTGTCAAAAGAGATTTTGCTAATAATTATTCATTTTACCGGTTTAACTTTTTAACGGATTTATTTGAATAATTATTTAAAATTTTATTTCACCTTTTCAACCGGCAATTTATTTTTTTGTGTCTAACAATACTTTTCGTGAAAGACTTAACTTACCATTTTCAATTTTAATTAATTTCACTTCAATATCATCTCCTTGCTTAAGCACATCACTAACTTTATTTATTCTTCTATTCTCAATTTGTGATATATGAAGTAATCCTTGAATATTAGGCAATATTTCTACAAAAGCCCCGAAGTCCATAATCTTTATAACTTTCCCTTTATATATTTTACCAACTTCCGGTTCTAAAACAAGTGTTTTTATATATTCTTTTGCTTTGTCGGCATCCTCATAATTATGAGCCGCAATATTAATTTTACCGCTTTCTTCAATAAAAACTTCCACACCAAATTCTTTTTGGATACCTTGAATAACCTTACCTGAAGGACCAATTACAGTACCGATTTTATCAGTACTTATCATCATTGAAATTAACCGCGGCGCATAAGAAGAAATTGATTCGCGAGGAGAAGATAACTCGGCGTTCATTTTATCCAAGATAAAAAGTCTACCTTCTTTAGCTTGTTGAAGGGCTTTCGCTATTATTTCACTTGAAATACCTTGTATTTTTATATCCATTTGGAAAGCGGTAATTCCTTTATCGGAACCTGCAACTTTAAAATCCATATCGCCCAAATGATCTTCATTTCCTGTAATATCCGAAAGTACCGAATAATTATCTTCTTCTTTTATAAGTCCCATAGCGATCCCGGCAATTTGACTTTTGGTAGGTACGCCGCCATCCATCAATACCAACGATCCGGCACAAACAGTAGCCATCGACGAAGAACCGTTAGACTCTAAAATATCTGAATTTAAACGAATAGTATAGGGAAAATCATTTTCACCGGGAATAACAAATTTCAATGCTCTTTCGGCCAAGTTGCCGTGTCCGATTTCACGTCTTCCGGGCGAACCGTATCGTCCGGTTTCTCCTACACTAAACGGCGGGAAATTATAATGAAGTAAAAACTTCTTGGTATATTCTTCCTGTAATCCATCAATTATTTGTTCGTCGGATTTAGTACCGAGTGTTAAAGTAGTTAAACTTTGTGTTTCACCGCGCGTAAATAAAGCCGAGCCGTGAGTTCTGCTTAAAAGAGAAGTCTCAATTGAAATCGGACGAATTTCATCTGTTTTTCTTCCGTCCAATCTCAATCCTTTTTCTAATATTCTTTTCCGCATCAGCTCTTTTTCAAAACCATGAAGAATATTTTTTATTTCATCTTCAGAATCAGGATATTTTTCTATAAGAGCTTCAATTACTTCATTGTTTAATTCTTTATTTTTTTTAGCTCTTTCGTTTTTACTCAAAACAGTAGCAACTAATTCGGCATACTTATCATAAGCTAAACTTTTAACATCTTCAATTAAATTTGGGTCATTAACTTTTTCTTCAATTTCCATTTTAGAATTATTAATTTCTTCGGTAAGCTGAATTTGAATTTGAACTAATTTTTTTATTTCCTTATGTGCAGCTTCTAATGCGTTCAATAAATCATCTTCACTAATTTCTTTGGCTTCACCTTCAACCATCATAATTGACTCTGCCGTACCGGCTACAATTAATTCCATATCACTTTTTTCAACTTCGAGATGAGTAGGGTTAACAATAAATTTACCGTCTACTCTACTAACCCTTACTTCGCCAATAGGTTCAATAAAAGGGATATCGGATATTGCCAATGCAACGGAAGCACCAAATGCACCGAGTACATCCCCTTCATTTTCCCCGTCAAAAGAATAAACAAATGCGGTTATTTGAGTATCATTTTTATATGTTTCCGGGAAAAGCGGACGTATCGGTCTATCAATTAATCTTGCCGAAAGCACTTCTTTTTCAGACGGTCTACTTTCTCTTTTAAAAAATCCGCCTGGTATCTTTCCCGCTGCAAAAGCTTTTTCGCGATATTCTACCGAGAGCGGGAAAAAATCGATATCTTTCCTAGCTTCTTGCGAAGCGGTTGCAGTAACCAAAACCGATGTTCCGCCGCAAGTAACCATTACAGCACCATTAGCTTGTTTTGCTAATTTCCCGGTCTCTATTGTAATTGTCTTTCCGTCTATTTCAACTTCTTTTTTGTAAAACATTCATTTGCCTCTTATTTTCTAATCTTTAATTCTTTAATAATTCTACGGTATCTTTCTATATCTTTAGCTTTCAGATAATCTAATAATCTTCTCCTTTTTCCAACCATCTGAAGCAATCCGCGTCTTGAAGCGTGATCTTTTTTGTGATTAGTAAAATGAGAGGTTAAGTGATTAATTCTTGAAGTTAAAATTGCAATTTGAACTTCTGCAGTACCGCTATCTTTTTCGTTTTTACCATATTTTTTAACTAACTCTTGTTTTTCTTCTTTTGTTATCGACATTTTGTAACTCCTTAATTGTGATTTAATCTAATCCCAGAATTAACCGGAATTAATTAATTTATATTCTTCGACATTTTTTTTATCATCTTTAATTTGTTTTATTAATTCTTCTTTTGAAGAAAATTTTTTTTCATCTCTAATTCGTTTTAAAAACTCTACTTTAATTTTTTTGTCGTAAATATTTCCGCTAAAATTTAGAATATACACTTCAATAAACCGTCTTTTTAAATCTTCAAATGTAGGTCTAACACCAATATTCATTATTCCGAAATAGACCATCGAATCAAAGAAAACTTTTACGGCATAAACTCCATTTTTAGGTACTAATTTTAGTTTATTTTCAACTTCAATATTTGCCGTAGGAAAACCGATTATTCTGCCGCGCTTTGTGCCTTCAACAACCTTGCCTTCAATAGAATAATTTCTTCCCAAAAAATTATTGGCTTTTTGGATATTACCATCAAATAGTGCCATACGGATTTTTGTGCTGCTTATTATTTCACCGTTAAATTCAACGGGGGCAACCGTCGATACGGTAAAATTTCTTTCGATTCCCAATTCGGTTAATCTGCTTTGATCTCCTACTCTGTCTTTACCAAATTTATGATCATAACCTATAACAAGATGAGCGGCACCAATTTTATTACATATAATATTATCCACAAACTCTTTTGCCGTTAAATTAGAAAATTCTTTAGTAAAATTAATAATAAGTAGATTTTCAATTCCTCTGTTTTTTAATAATTCAATTTTTTCTTCGTATGTAGTTAAAAGAAAGATATTATCTTTTTTTGCAATAATTGTTCTAGGATGAGGTTTAAAAGTTATTACAAAACTTCTACCGTCAATTTCCTCAGCTTTTTGAATTACATGATCTAAAATATCCAAATGTCCTTTGTGAACGCCATCGAAAGTACCGATGGTAACTACACTTTTTTTATTTTTAATAATAGTTGAATTTTCAGTATATATGTTCATTAATCAAACTTTCTAAAAACTTCTTAAGCAAAAAATTAATTTAGAGAAAAACTATTTAAATAAATATTTTCGAATTCATCTAAAGTCAAAGCATTTTTGATGTTATATTGGCCGATTGCAATTCTCCTCAACTTACTAAGATAGCCGCCTGTTCCAAGTTTATTTCCAAAATCGTTGGCAATAACCCGTACATAAGTACCTTTTGAACAGGTAATTTCAAAATTTATATTCGGAAGTTCGATAGAGCTTAATTTGAATTCAGAGATAAAAATTTCACGTAATCTTCTTTCTACCTCAATTCCTTTCCTTGCATATTTATAAAGGGCTTTGCCCTTATATTTCAAAGCAGAATACATTGGTGGTTTTTGCAAAGTTTTACCTAAAAAAGAATCTCTAACTTTATAAATCATTTCATTTGTTACAAAGTCAAATTTTTTTTCTTCAACTGCTTCTGTTTCTCCATCCATAGAAGGTGTTGTTTTGCCAAGCGTTATCGTTCCAATGTATTTTTTATTAAGTCCCTGATATTTGTAAATTTCTTTAGTTTTTTTACCTGTACAAATAATCATCAATCCCGTGGCAGCAGGATCAAGTGTGCCTGAATGTCCGATTTTTTTCATATTAAGAATTTTTTTTAACTTTTTTATAATATCAAACGAGGTCAAACCATGTGGTTTATCAATTAAAATTACCTCTCCTAAAAGGAAGTCATTATCAAAAAAATTAGTCGAATCTTTTGTTATCATCTTTATGTAACTCTTTGAATATTCCTTCCATTTTCTCTACATAATCCATTGTATCATCCATAAAAAACATAAGCTCGGGCACATGTTTAAGTCTAATTCTATGCGCTAATTCTCTACGGATAAATCCTTTTATCCTATTTATTTTTTCGAGGGAATCCAAACCTTTTTCTTTATCAAAAACCGAAAGATAAATTTTAGCATATTTAATATCGGAACTCACTTTAACATACGTAATTGTTACTAATCCCAATTCGGGATCTTGTATTTTATGCAGAAAAATTAAACTAATTTCTTTTTTAATTAGTTCGGCAATTTTTTCTATTCTTATCGACATAATAAATTACTAATCAATTGTCTTTTTAGTTTCTATAATTTCATAAGATTCAATAATATCATCGATTTTAATATCGTTAAAATTTGCAATATTCAATCCACACTCATAACCGGCATCAACTTCTTTTACATCATCTTTAAAGCGTTTTAATGAGGCTAATTGTCCTTCATAAATAACTACATTATCTCTAAAAAGACGTATTTTATTATTTTTCTTTATTTTCCCGTCTTGAACATAACACCCGGCAACAGTACCTATTTTAGGCACTTTAAATATGTCTCTAACTTGAACGGTAGCAACTAATTTTTCAGAAATAATTGGTTCCAACATACCCTCAAGTGCCGATTTAATTTCATTTATAGCATCATAAATTACTAAATAAAGTCTAATATCAACTTTTTCTTTTTCAGCCAATTTACGAGCATTAATATGTGGTCTAACATGAAAGCCGATAATAACAGCGTCAGATGCCGCAGCCAAAAGCACATCGCTTTCCGAGATAGCACCAACACCTTTATGAATGACATTTACAGAAACTTCATCGTTAGAAAGTTTCATTAGAGAATCGGCTAAAGCTTCTGCCGAGCCGTCAACATCGGCTTTAACAATTAAAGCAAGTTCTTTAACAACACCGCCTTGTTTTATTTGGTCTGCAATTTCATCAAGTGTAATAAGGTTTACTTGTCTATTGTCTTGTTCACGTTTTAATTGTAATCTTTTAGAACTTATTGATCTCGCTTCTTTTTCGGAACCGACAACAACAAACACATCACCTGCTTGCGGCGTACCTTCAAATCCGGATACGAGTACAGGTGTAGAGGGCACAGCTTCGTTTATTTTTTTCCCTCTTTCATTAAACATAGCCCTAACTCTGCCATGATAATTACCTGCTACGAACGGCTCTCCAATTTTCAACGTTCCCTTTTCAATTAAGACAGTAGCGGTTATGCCCCTTCCTTTGTCTAATTGAGCTTCTATAATAGTACCACGCGCATGTCTATCCGGATTAGCCTTTAACTCAAGAAGTTCTGCCTCTAAAATAATTTTCTCCAAAAGTTCATCTATATTTTCACCGGTTTTAGCGGAAATTTCAACCACTTGATATTTACCGCCCCATTCTTCAACTAAAACATTTCGTTCTGCCAACTGTTGTTTAATTTTTTCAGGATTGGCATTTGGTTTATCAATTTTATTTATTACAACAATCATTGGAACCCCGGCTGCCTGAGCATGGTTAATTGCTTCGATAGTTTGCGGCATAACGGCATCATCGGCTGCAATAATTAAAACTACAATATCCGTAACTTTTGCACCTCGAGCACGCATAGCCGTAAAAGCTTCGTGTCCCGGAGTATCTAAAAATGTTATGCTTCTACCGTTTTCCAATTTAACTTTATAAGCCCCTATATGCTGAGTAATACCTCCCGATTCTCCGGCAACAACATTTGTTTGACGGATATGATCCAATAAAGATGTTTTGCCATGATCTACATGCCCCATAATTGTAACAACCGGTGAACGTGGAAGCAGCGTATCTTCATCATCTTCAATATCTTCCAAAACATCGGCTGTATATTCTTTTTGAAGTTCTACTTCAAAACCAAATTCATCGGCAACCAAAGATATAGTCTCGTAATCTAATCTTTGGTTAATAGAAACCATTAGTCCAAGTGCAATAAATTTTTGAATAACTTCACTTACAGGCACATTCATTAAATTGGCAAGTTCATTTACCGCAATAAACTCGGTTACTTTAAGCACTTTATTTTCTATTTCCATCAATTCATGAATCTTTTCATCCTTTTCTTTCTTTTCTTTCCTTTTCTTTTTACGAACACTGGCTCTATCGCCAATGGATGATTCATCAATGCTAAGCATCGTTCTTTTAATAGCAGCTTCTACTTCAACTTTATCAATTTCAAATTTTTTAACTTTATTCCTTTTTTTTGTTTTTTTGTTTTCTTTTGATTCTAAAGACAGAGCTTTCTTTTTTGCTTTTAATACTTTACGTTTCTTCTTTTTAGATGGCTGCTCAGTTTCAGATTGTTTACGTTTCGTAGATTGTGGTTTTTCCTTTTGACTATTTAGTTGAGCAGATAACTGTTCAGCCGGTTGTTCCGTAACTTCCGATTTTTTTTGTCTTTTAGATTTTTTACTTCTCCCTTTCTTTTGCGATTTTCCTTTCAACTCAACTTTACCAACAATTGTAAGCCCGGCTTTATGGTTTTTTAATTTCTTCTCAGTTTCGGTTTCAAATTTTTCACTTTCTTCGGGAATTATTTCAGGAGTAACTTTTCCCGGTTTCTCTTTCTCTTTCCCGACTTTTTCTTCGGAAAGTTCTTCAACTATCTTTTCTTCAACAATTTCTTCGTTTTCTTTTTCGAGGTCTTTTTTTCCCTGTTTAATTTTTTCTTCTATTACATTTTCTTGAGAAATATCGGCGATTCTATGTTCAACTACCGACTCAGCTTTTATGTTTTGATCTTCAGCTCTTTTAATGCGTTTTTTGTTGAACTCTGAAATTCTTCTATAATGTTTTTCGGAACTTTCCATTTCTTTTTTAAATTTAGCCTTAATTTCCCTTATCATATCATCATTTAACAACGACATATATGATTTAATCTTGAAACCCTTCTCGTTAAGGAATTCTACCAATAAATCACTGGAAAGGTTATACTCTGCAGCAAATTTATAAATTCTTAATCTTTTCATTTTTTTTATTTCAGGCATATTTTCTACCAATTAAAATTAATCCTCTTCATCTTCAAATTGACTCTTTATGATCTCAAATATTTTTTCAGCTTTTTCATCATTTAATTCTTCAATACTTTTCAATTTATCTAATCCGCCGGTTAAAACTTCTACCGCCGTATCATAACGGTTATTAATTAACAAGTCTACAACTTCATGAGTAAGTTCTTCTTTTAATTCAACCAATTCAATATCATCTTCATATTCATCAAAAGATTTCTCTTCACGTATAACATCAATTTGATAACATGTTAATTTTATTGCAAGCCTTATATTAACACCATTTTTCCCCACAATAAGAGATATTTGGTTACTGTCGGCAGTTACTTTACAAGTCTTTTTTTCTTCATCAATTTCCAATTGTTTTAATTTAGCAGGTGCTAAAGCATGTTGAATATAAATAGCAGGATCTTCCGAATAATTTATAACATCGATATTTTCATTATTTAATTCACGTACAATTGCATGAATACGTACGCCTTTCATACCGACACATGCACCAACAGCATCAATACGTTGATCTTGAGATTCAACAGAAACTTTAGCTCTTTCACCTGGTTCGCGTGCAATATCTTTTATGGTAATTACCCCATCATAAATTTCGGGAATTTCAATCTCAAATAATCTTTTTAAAAATTCATTATCGGCACGAGAAATAATTATTGCCGGTGCGTTAGATGTTTTTCTAACTTCTTTAACTATTGCACGAATTGTATCTCCTTTTCTATAACGCTCACGGGGAATTTGCTCTTGACGAGGCAGAAGTAATTCATGTTTATTATGGTTAACCAACACGTCATTTCTCCTTACTTGATAAATATCTCCCACAACAATTTCACCCAGCATTTCACTATATTCACTATAAACTATTTCTTTTTCTATCTCCCTTATTTGCTGGTTCAAACTTTGACGTGCTAGATTAATGAGCCGTCTTCCAAAAGAAGAAAGTTCTATCTTTTCAACATATTCTTCACCGACTTCTAATTTTTCTTCATTGCCTTTTTCGTTTAACTCATCAATGCTAATTTGAGTATAAGGATCTTCAACCTCTTGAACGATTTCTCTTTCTAAAAATATTTCTATATCACCTTTATCCATATTAACAACAACTTCATATACGGCATCTTGCCCGTATCTTTTTTTTACCAAAATACCGAATATTTCTTCAATTATTCCTGCTAAAACATCTTTATCAATATTTTTTTCACGAACCATTTGCGAAAACGATTCGATTATTGCCGTGTTCATATTTTAATTGCCTCCACCAATTAAAGGTACAAACCCCTTAGTATGTGATCTTTTTATATACATTATCAACAATATTTCAATTTATATTATCAGCTCAAAAGTTTATAAGTACTTTTGCACTTTTTATACTGTCGAACTCAATGTTTTGAATATTTTTCTTACTTTCAAATGTAAGAATATTTTTGTTAACTCCAACCAATTTAGCATTAAATGTTTTTAATTGGTCGTTTAAATAATACGAAATATGAAATTCCCTACCAATATGTTTTGGGTATTGACGAATGAATTTAAGCGGTCTATTAATGCCAGGTGATGAAACATTTATATGATAATTTGAATTTATCAAATTTTCATTTTCAAGATAAGCATTTATTAATTTATTTAATTTAGCACAATCATCAATCAAAACCCCACTTTCATTATCTATAAAAATTTCAATAATCCTATTTCTATCATCTCCTCGGAATAAAATATCAATAGGCAGAAAATTTTCCGCTTCAATAATTTTCTTAATTTTATTCCATATATTTTTTTTATTCAATCTCATATAAATAAAAATCGCCCTCAAAGGGGCGAAATTAGAATATTAAATTTACTATTAATTTAATATAAATTCAAATTTATGTAAGTTCTAAATTATATGAAATATCTATCAAACGACCAACATTCTTACCCGCCTCTATATTGGCTATTCGGCTTGATTTACTTTTTATAATTACAAAATAATCGGAGTGTTTCTAAAAATAAAAAGTTATTTAGAAACTACTCCTAATTTTCATTAAAATACAAATGAAATTGCTACTGAAGCCGTTCTTGTGTTTGCAAGTTTATAATCGGCACTAATATTTAATGCAAACAATTTTAAAGCTGCTCCCAAAGTTACACCGATATCGTTTTCCCCTGAAAGATCAAAGGAGATATTTGATGTAGATGTTCCGGTAGGGGTACTGATGATATAATTGTATTTTATTGTAGTTGTTGAAGTTTCTTTTGTTAACCCGACATAAGGCGTAAAAGTAACACCTATCCCAAATGTTTTACTTGCAAAAATTCCGTATTGAGTTGCAACACTTTTAAATACATCTCCAACAGTTAACTTTTCCGTAAAAAAGCCTACTGCAATATTTATCGGCAATGGATTAGGCAACCAAATACCAGGGTTATGCATAATACCGAAACCAAAAAGATTAGATTTTCCCATATTTTGAATATCAACACTCGGCAGCCATCTAAAAGAAGCCGAAGTTCCATAAACAGTACCGACACTAAGCTGTACAGCCCCCATCGGCAAGGCTGATAAATTATTCAAATATCCTTTAACTGCAGCAACATCAATTGATTGGGCAGCAAGTGTTTGTCCATTAATTACTGCACCGGGAAATTTAACTATCAGATGTTCTTTATTGCTGCCGATAATTGTCGGACCGGAAACATTAACGTCAAAATCTTTACTTAACATTTCTTTTTTAATACCCTGACCTATTACCCTAGTTGGATCGATATTGCTATTTAATAATATTTGGTCTATCTGCTCTGGAGTAAAACGGAATGTTCCGGAAACATTGAAAGTTTTATTGGAACTTTGCAAAAAAGAACCGGAAACAACAAATTTTAATTCAAAATCCAAACCTAAAAATTTTGCATCCGGAACTTTATTAAACCAACCCGAATTCAGATCGGAACCAAATGCAGAGATGACCGGCTGCACATAAGATTCGGCTATTTTAGTGCCTAAATTGCTAAGAGTTTCATCTAAACTTTGTGCCTTTAGCGAATTGAAAAAAAATAACATTGTAATAATTAAAACTGAAGTTAGGCGTAAAGATCTCCTGCGCATATACCCTCCTTTCTTTTTATTTTATAGAATTGGTGCTTTTATATTATATGAATAAATTTATAATAAAAAAATTATTTGTCAGAAGCAATAAAATACTTGCTTCGATAAAATAAATTACGAATTGATTATATTTTATTTTGCCCTAACATATCTGTTTAATCAAGCAATTATTATTTACGGTTCAATCTAATTTTACTGTGCCCGTTTAATCTACAGAGGAGTTCCTGAGATACATTATTTAATTGTTCTGCTGCATAAGTTCTTTAGCACTGTTTATACTTACTTCAGTTACTTTTTCACCGCTTAATAATTTGGCTACTTCCAAAATTTTTTCTTGGGAATTTAATTCACGGATAACACTGACAATTCTATTTTCAATTTTCTGCTTTTCTACAACAAAATGATGATCAGCCAAACTCGCAATTTGAGGTAAATGGGTAATTACAATTAACTGGTGATAAGCTGCGAGCGATTTCAGCGAGTTACCGACTTTTTGAGCAATTCTTCCGCTTATCCCGGTATCAATTTCATCAAAAATTAAAAGTGGTAATTTATCATTTTTAGCAAGAATAGTTTTTAAGGCAAGCATTATTCTTGAAATTTCACCGCCCGAAGCAACTTTTTTAAGCTGTTTAACATCTTCACCTAAATTTGTTGAAATAAAGAATTCGACATTATCAAAACCATTATTATCGGCTTTATAAAACCTATTTTCATATTCAATACTGTTTTCCGAGTTGTCTTCAGCAAATTCTTTATTAAAATTCACACTAAATTGCGCATCGTTTATTCCTAAATATTTAAGTGTTTCTATAATTTCGCGCTCAATTTTTATTGCCGCTTTTTTTCGCTTTCCGGATATTTTATTAGCAAGAATACCGGCTTGATTTTGTATCTCTCTTAATTTTGCATTTAATTGATTTATTCGTTCACTATAATTTCCCATTAGTTCTAATTCTTTCTTGATTTTTTCACGGTAAGTTAGAATATTTTCCAAGCTTCCACCGAATTTCTTCTTCAACATATTCAATGAAGCGATACGTTCTCTTATTTCATTAAGATGTTCCGGTTCCAAATCGATATTATCGCGGTATTTGCGCATGAAATCTGCAATATCATTTAATATGGTAAGCGAGGTTTCCGATTCGGAGATTTTTTCTTCAAAAGCAGAATCGATAGTTGTTAAATCATTTAATAAAGTAATTAATTTACCCAACTTATTTGCGATTGAATCATCGGCATCATATATCTGTGAATAAATTTCGTTTGTATAGGAAATTAATTTTTCCGAATTTTCAAGAATTTTCAGTTCGTTAAGTAATTTTTCTTCTTCCCCTGTTTGAGGAGATACCGCATCAATTTCTTTAATTTGGAATTGATACAAATCTTGTTTTTCGATAAGAATCTTTTGTTTTTCAATCAGTTTATTTATTTCGGTTTTCAATTTTTTCAACAGAAAAAATTCTTCCCTGAATTTCAACAATTCATCTTCATAGTCACCTATATTATCGAGAGTTTCAATATGGGTTTCACTACGAAGAAGAGATTGATGTTCGTGTTGACCATGTAAGTCTACTAAAAGATTTCCGACTTGACGCAAAAGATTTAAGTTTACCGGAGTATCGTTTACAAAACAGCGGTTAGAACCTTTAAGAGAAACTTCTCTTCTTAAAATCATTTCAGGTTCATTATCCAAATCATTTTCTTCGAGCAAATTTTGAATTTTCCTATTTTCAACAACATCAAAAATTCCTTCAACAATCGATTTTGCGGCACCTTTGCGAATATTTGAGATAAGTGCCCTATCTCCTAAAAGCAATCCCATTGCCCCAACTAAAATAGATTTACCTGCGCCTGTTTCTCCGGTTATTATATTTAACCCTTTTGAGAATTTAACATATATGTCTTCTATAAGCGCAAAATCTTTTATTTTTAAAGAAAGCAACATTTTATTTTTAGTTTAAATATTTGTGACATTAATTCTTTCAAAGGAAATAGAGTTTTATATTAAATTATCAAAAAAAATATAAGGTGACCAATGTCATACTCTACTTCCTTGAAGAACAAAGATACAAAAACAGATACAATTAATTTAGAAAAAATCACAGAAGAACTTGTCCGTTACATTCCCAAAACGATAAAGCACTTTTTCCCGATCTTTAAGAAATCACTTCATAAAATAGAGGACAATAGAAAACGAAGGATTTAACCGGCAGAAAAACGGCGGCTATAATTTAGAGCATTTATTTTCGGAAGTTAGTCTAAATGCAACAAAAGATTATTATCAATCATTACAGATAGCACATATGATAAATCAGCTCATAGAGTTGGAGCAGAAGTTAAAAAGTTATCTTAAAAACAAAATCACGATTAAACACTTATGGACAGAACTATTGGCTTTTCTAAAATATAGAACAGTTGACCGAGAGCATATACAAGCAATGCTCAATACAAGAAATCAAATCCGTTTAGAATAAAGTTTAGAAAAAAAGGGGGGCAAAAAACTAAACTTGGAACTAATCCAAAAGATAAGAAAAAGTAAAAGGCAGTAAAAAAATAATGACGACATAAAGCGATAAACAAAAGTTAAACAAAACCACGTTTAATCAAGGGATTACTATATCTTAGCAGATTTTGATGCTTTCCTTAATAATTATTTGTTTTATCCCTGAATCGCTGAGAAAGCAAAGAGAGATTGTAAAGGAATACAAAACCATAACAGACCGAATAAAACTGAACGAAAAACCAAACAAAAGTTAGAAGAAATCATCTATTCCAAGGATTTTCAATTTATTATAAAAATACGTGTTGTTTTGTATAATCCATGTTATAAGCTCTGTGAATTTTGAATTCAATGTTTTGTTCTTTTGATTTAAATATTATTTTGTAGTTTAAATGAAAAGCTTTTAAGATGAAAATAGGAATTAGGCAAAAACATAGATTAAAAATAAAATTGCGTAATTACGAACAATTATATAACATATAGTTTTGATATACGCAATGCGTGTAGCAGGATGTTGGCAACAGCGTAAAAAGACAAGAATTACCAAAAATATTTGAAAAGCAGATAATTGTGAAAGTACAGACAAAACAAGAAGAAAAATTTAATCCAAGACCATACATGGAACTAGCCATTGAGGAAATGAACAAGAGCCTGAATGAACCAAGACCTGATGGAAAAGGGATAAAACACCTTGAGAAAAATCATGTAAAAATTATTATGTTCGATCGGGATCTTCAAAAAATTATTGAAGATGAAAATACTGAATTTATCAAACAGGCAAAAAAGAGAAAAAAGAAGAAAGAAGAATTTGATTTGCTAACAGCGATTGAAAAACCGATTGAACATGCAGAATTAAGTGAATTTTCCGATGAGGCATTAAGTAAGTTTATTTTAGAAGCTAAATTAAACTTCCGTACTTCAGACGCATCTTTTCATGATTATCTTGCGGATGTTGGAATAGTTCAATTTAATGATAAAGATAATGTTTATCGACCAACAGGTTTTTGGCATTCTGCTTTTCGGTAAAAATCCAAGGAGTAAGTTCAAACAAGCCGCATTTATGGCTTCAGTTGAATATGGAAAGAATAAAGTAGAACCAAAAACCTTCGACCAACCCCTTGTTCTAATTCCTGATTTAATTGAAGAATGGCTCATAAAAGTATTACCATTGGCAAAAGATACATCTTCTTTCAAAAGAAAAGATATTCCAAATTTTCCACCAAAAGTTTTACGTGAAGCAATAATTAATGCACTTGTACATAGAGATTATATGATTGAGGGGGCGAAATCTTCCATTGAGATTGACGATTTAAAAATCGTTATTAAAAGTCCAGGAGCTCCATTACCTTCTATTTCACTTGAACAACTAAACACATTTAAAGCTCCTTCCATTAGCAGAAATCCGATGCTTACTTATGTTTTTAGTTTAATGGACTATGTTGAGGAAAAAGGATTTGGAATGAAAGCACTACGATCCTTATACTCGGAGTTTAATCTACCTCTTCCTGAATATACGTTTGATGACCCATTTTTATCTCTTAGTTTTCCACGTAATATGGACGCTATTGTTGAAGTTTCTGCTCGCACAGGAATAGGTGAATTAAATGCTGATGAACTTAAAGGTTTTGAATGGATAAAAAGTCAAGGAGAAGTTTCTGCCAGGGATTATACTATTCAATTTGGAGTAACCGCTAGAACTACAAGTAGACATCTTAGCAAAATGCTTGAACTTGAACTCATAAAAACTAACGGAGAAAATCCTAAATCACCCAAGTTTAGATACAGCGCAACATAGACAAGAACATAGACATGATGTCTATGTTTGAAGTGATTATGAAAAAAATAAGATGTAGTACTTACTAAAGATAGAAAATGACAATTACACAGAAGCTCTATTGAAAAAACGCCCGTTGTGCGTCATTATAATAAAGGAGACAAAATGAAAAGCATTACTAAAATTTTAGTTTTTTTTTATTACAATTTCTTTATTGGGTTGTAATTCTAATTCGACAAAAAACAG
>CAZXJG010000002.1:0-29605 GCA_964640985.1 uncultured Melioribacteraceae bacterium
AAAAAAGATAAACTGGAAGTTTACAAAACGAGATGCATACAAGAAACTTTCAAAATATTATGTTACATAACTATATTGTTAGTGTAATAGTGTTGGAATTTGAAGGTTTACTAATTGTATATGTGTCCACACCGGTAAAAGAATTACAAGCGACCAAATTCAAATATTTAGTATGATTAAAATAGTTACTGTAATTAAAATTTATATTTTTTTTGATTGATCAAACGATAGTCATTGCTCTTACTTCTTTGGTTTTTCAAGAAATTTTAGAAATTCTTTTTTACTAATGTTAAGCGTTCTTAGGTTAGTATAAATGTGTAATAACGGTATTTCACCGTTAGCCCTAAAGATTATCGGCCTTGGCAAATTTGGTTTTGAATACACAACGTGGTCTCCTTTTGTCCTAACGAGTGTAAGTCCTTGAGATTCTAAAAATTTTCTGAATGTTTTGTTTTTTACTGTATCAATTGTACCCACGATTTGAATACAACCTATGAATAAATTGGTACTGAGTATTGCTGCAGTGTTGTGGTTACTAAGTTTTTGTATATTCTTGATTCGTCAGTGGACTTATGCTGTGAGTTAGCGGACTTACTGATGGGACGTTTTTTCCAACCTAAGTTTTTAAGGACTTCGCCCAGTGTCCCTTTTTTAATGATTTCTTCAAAAAAGAGGTCTAATGTTTCCTTGAAATCGGCAATAGCATCTTGCTCGCTTTTACCATAAGCTGATAGGTCTAATGGTCTTGAGTATGCAATGTAAAAATCACCTTGCTTAAAAACCTCCAATTCCAATTTTAATGTCAGTCCTACTTCCATCGCGCTGTTCTTCATTGTATTGCTCCTTCTTTCTTTTAAATATATATATTATCGTAAAAATGTACAAGTTATGTAGTTACAATTTTAAGCTTTATAATTATTTGTGTTTGCCCATTGTTGTACGGTATTTGTACGGTAAAATCGTATGAAACGCACTTTTTAATTTTTTTTTGTTTGCACGTAAATTTTAGGAATTTCTTTAACTTGCTTGTCTATAACGGGTTATGTGATATTTTGGTATGTAAAAAAGACTATAAAATATATAAGATTCAGTTCTTTTCAACTCCACTATATTTTTTATTATCTATATTCCTTTCTTTACTGTTTTTACTGAAATATTCTTCCAATCGTTATTGATATCTAAAACAATGTTTTTTTCGAAAGTCATATTATTGATAAAATTTAGAGATCATATTTAAAATTTCTTTCTATTCTTTTTTATAATAATTAATATAGAAGTGAATACCATAAAAGTTTATTAAGATTGCAAATATAACAATTTTAAAAAGGTTAATATAAAATACCGGTATAAATTTGTTATAGTAAAACTTTTTGCCATATACTAAAGTATATCAACAATATTTTTATTTTATCCTGTATAATGAAAATTAATCGAGGGTTGATTAATTAAGTGTATATGTGTTATATTACTCGTTAAAAGTCTCTAACGGCTTTTCAGATACAGCAATTAAATGTGTAGCGGAAACATTTCTAACTTAACATTTATTTCAATAATACTTAATTTGCAAATCAAATTAAAAATACGTGGAAAGTGGAAAAAGCAATATATTTTGTTTCAGATCTTCACTTCGGTGTGCAGTCATCTGAAGAAGAAAAAATTAAAGAAAGAAAATTTGTGAAATTTTTAAAGCATGCGCAAAAAGATGCATCGGAGCTTTATATTGTCGGCGATCTGTTTGATTATTGGTTTGAGTACAGACGGGTAATTCAAAAGGGGTATTTTCGTACATTAACGGCGCTTCAAGATTTAACTGAGGCAGGAGTAAAACTGCATTATTTAATTGGGAATCACGATTTTTTACACAGGGATTTTTTCGAAAAAGAAATTGGCGTGAAATTATATCCAAATTATATTACACGGGAAATTGATGGGAAAAAATTTTTTATTGCGCACGGTGACGGATTGGTTAAAAACGATTTCGGTTATAAAATTTTAAAAAGTATCCTTCGAAATAATTTACTTCAAAAAGCATATTCATTTCTGCATCCCGATTTTGGAATTTGGCTGGCAAGTTTAACAAGCAAAGGAAGCCGCGGTTATACCGACAATAAGTATTATGCTCAAGGAGACGGTGACGGACTTTATGAAAAAGCTGTTGCACTTATCGATAACGGTTATGATTATGTGATTTTCGGACATTCTCATATTCGTAAGTTTGAAAAACATAAAAATGGATTTTATATAAATTTGGGAAGCTGGTTGGATAAACCTTGCTACGGAAAATTTTTTCAAAGCAAATTTGATATTTTTGAGTGGAACGATTATGAGTAAAAAGAAAAAAACAAAGAAAAAAAGATCTAAATGGTCGAAGTTTTTTTGGTCATTTTCCAGCTTTTTGTTTATTGCATTAATTGTGGGCGGATATTTCTTTTTTCGTTATGTGTCGGTTGGGCTTCCATCTTTAGCGCAACTTGAAAATCCAAAACCGCAGTTAGCAAGTAATGTTTATAGTTCAGATGGTGAATTAATCGGACGGTTTTTTCGTGAAAACAGAGTTTATGTGCCGATTGATAGTATTTCGCCTAATGTGATTAATGCTTTAATTGCTACGGAAGATAGAGACTTTTATCATCATTGGGGTGTTGACCTTACCCGTTTTGTTAAAGCGATGATTAAAAATATATTCTTTTTCAAGCGTGAGGGGGCAAGTACCATAACCCAGCAGCTTGCAAAAAATCTTTTCGATTTAAAATCGCGGCACGAAACTTTATTTGATACAATTGTAAGAAAAGCTCGTGAGTGGATAACCGCCGTGAGAATAGAAAAAACATATACCAAACAAGAAATATTGGAAATGTATCTTAATATCTCTTATTTCGGAAGAGGTGCGCATGGTATTGAAGTTGCAGCTAAAACTTTTTTTAATAAAAAACCTGCCGATTTAACTGTTCCCGAAGCTGCCGTTTTAGTGGGTTTGTTAAAATCATCGGTAATTTATGATCCTATTAGAAGATATCAAAATGCGTTGCACCGGAGAAATCTGGTTATGCATAATATGTACGAGGTGGGCACTTTGAGTCTTAAAAAATACGATGAATATAAAAAACAACCTATTCACGTTTCAATTGAAAGATTGGAAAATGGTGTCAGAAGTGATGAAGCACCTCATTTTGTTGAAAGTGTAAGAAAACAGCTCGTAAAAATGGCGCCTAAATACGGTTTTAATATATATGAAGACGGCTTAACAATTATAACTTCCATAAATATGAAGATGCAGCGAATAGCCAACCGTGTTGTTAAAGCACATTTGGATAAATTTCAAAAGTTATTTGATAAACGGTGGAAATGGTATAAACATCAAGATATTTTGAATGATATGATTGATAAAGCTATAAAAAATCGACAAAGTTATCAAAGTGCCGATCTTCAAGGAAAGCTTAAAATTTATAATCGGTTAAAACATAACAGAGCATTTGTCGATTCTGTAAAAAAAGTTGGCGAGCGCATAGAAGTCGGCTTTGTTGTCTTGGATGTACATACCGGCGAAATTAAAGCCATGGTAGGCGGACGCGGTAAATTTTCATACGGATTAAATCACGTTACACAAATACTCCGTCAAACCGGTTCGGCTTTTAAACCGATAATTTATACCGTTGCAATAGATGATGGGCTTTATCCGGCGTATCCGATTTTGGATCAACCGTTCGATTACAATGGCTGGACGCCGAGCAACTTTGAAAATACAACCGGAGGATTTGTAACTTTACGTTATGCTTTGGCTCATTCAATAAATCTTGTTAGTGCACGTTTGATTATTGAAGGGTATGTGCCGTTATGGAAAGTCGGCATTTATGCGGCAAAACTCGGTATTAAAAGCAAGCTCGATTTAGTCCCGTCAATTGCATTGGGCACATCGGGGGTTACCCCTTTAGAGCTTACATCGGTTTATGCTACTTTTGCTAATAAAGGAATTTATAACTCACCTATTTCAATACTTAAAATTGAAGATAAAAACGGAATTTTAATAAAAAATTTTTATTCGAAAACCCGCGAAGCTATTTCTGCCGAAACTGCATATATTATTACAAGTATGTTGGAATCGGTTATTAGTGAAGGTACCGGAATTGCAACGCGATTAAAATATAAATTTTATAGACCTGCTGCCGGAAAAACAGGGACAACACAACATTTTTCCGATGCCTGGTTTATTGGATATACCCCTCAACTTGCTGCCGGTGTGTGGGTTGGTTTTAATGATCAACGTGTGCGGTTTACCGGAAATTATGGACAAGGAGCCGTAGCCGCAAACCCGATATGGTCTAATTTTATGCGCGATGTTTATGACTCGTTAAATTTGCCGTTAAAATATTTTAATCCCCCGGCAAGCGGTAATGTTGTTACTGTTCGATTCTGTAAAAAATCGATTTATCAGCTTGGTACTCCGCGTTTATATTCATCCGATTGTAAATCGGGTGAAATTCGGGATATTATTAATATAAAAGATCTTCCACCGTTATATAATGCGAAAAAAGATACTACGATTCGCTTTTTCAAAAAATATCTTATTCCTGACAGTACAGCACACGAAGCTGTTGAAATAAAAAATAATGAATAATTATTTCTCGTTGCTTATTTTTGTTTGTTGAATTTTTGCCCGGATGGTGAAATTGGTAGACACGCTAGGTTCAGGACCTAGTTGGCATTAGCCAGTGCAGGTTCAAGTCCTGTTCCGGGCACAAATTCTTTTCACAAATATTTATCTGCCGGTTTCCCCCGTTGCAAAAATTATTGTAACGGTTTTTTTTATTTTATTTAGTTTAAATTTATAAATTATGTGATATTATGGCAGCAAATTCGGTCTTAACGAAAACTGCTGATAACAAGCGATTTTTATGTAAAATGGATTTATTAGTATGTTTGTTACAGCGTTGATGATTTTATAGTTTGAGGCCCGGTGACCTGTTGAAAAAAATATTTAAAATAAAACAGTAATACTTTGAATTATATCAAAACAAATTTGGATTCAGCTTATAAACAAGCATTAGATTTTGCCGGATCTCATTACGAGAACTTTCCTGTAATTTCATTTTTAATCCCTCGTAATTTGAGAAAACATATTGCAATTATTTATCAGTTTGCACGCAATGCCGATGATTTTGCCGATGAAGATAATTTAACTTCAGAAATACGAATAAAAAAATTAAATACTTTTGAAAAAAATTTTGTTGAAGCGCTGAAAGGAAATTACAAAAACAATTTTTGGGAAGCACTTGAAAATACTATAAGGATATTCAATTTAACGCCTCAATATTTCTCCGATTTATTAACGGCGTTTAAACAAGATATTGCACAGCATAGTTATGAAACGAAACAAGATTTGATGAATTATTGTAAATATTCTGCAAATCCCGTTGGTAGAATTATACTTGAATTTTTCGATATTAGAGATGCCGAATCTTTTGAATACAGCGATGCAATTTGTACTGCTCTACAATTAACTAATTTTTATCAAGATATTTCAATAGATTATTTAAAAAGCAGAATTTATATTCCGAAAGAAGATATGAGAAAATTTGGAGTTACGGAAAAAATATTTGAGTTAAAAGAAAATAATAGTAACTTTAAAAAGTTGTTGAATTATGAAATTACAGAAACGGAAAAATTGTTCCGAGAAGGTAAAAAATTATTAAATAAATTACCTTTAAAATTAAAATATGAAATAACTTGGACGATACTTGGTGGAGAAAAAATACTTCGAAAAATTAAAAAAAATAATTATAATGTTTTTCATCGGCGTCCAACGTTAGCAAAAAAAGATTTTATCGAAATATTTTTTAGATCATTTATTTCAGCAGAATGAGTGAAACAGCAAAACAAATAGCAAAAAAAAGCAAAAGCAGTTTTTATTATGCATTCAATTTATTGCCCGAAAAGCAACGCGAGGCAATGAATAACGTATATGCCTTTTTCCGTAAAACGGATGATATTGTCGATGAAGGATTTGAACCGGATAATGTAAAATACGAAAAATTGCGCAAGTGGCGTTTGGAATTAGAACATGCTATCAACGGGAAGTCAAGTTATCCTTTATTAAATAAACTTTCAAAAAGTATACAGCAATTTAACATTCCGCTTGAACCTTTTTTCGATTTGATATGTGGAATGGAAATGGACTTGCAGCAAAAACGTTATTGGAGCTTTAACGACCTTATGGATTATTGCTATAAAGTTGCCTCTACTGTTGGATTAGTCTGCATCGAGATTTTCGGATATAAGAATAAATCGACAAAAGATTTTGCAATAAATTTAGGGCTTGCCCTTCAGATGACAAACATTATTCGTGATGTTAAAAAAGATGCGGCGAAAGGCAGAATTTACCTGCCTCAAGAAGACTTTTTAAAGTTTAATTATTCGGAGAATAATTTACTCGATAACATCTATAATCCGGATTTTGTTTCACTTATGAAATATGAAGCCGATAGAGCGAGAAAGTTTTTTTATGAAGCCACACGTTCATTAAATATTGAAGATAAGCCATCGATGTTTGCCGCACGTGCTATGCAGCATATTTATAATCACCTTTTGAACAAAATTGAAGCTGCAAATTATGACGTTTATTCTAAAAATATTGAAGTATCCAAATTTGAGAAAGTAGCAATTTCCGTTGGTGTATGGGCAAAATATAGTTTAGTTTATTGATGAAAAAATGTTTGGTAATTGGTGGCGGATTAGCCGGGCTTTCAACCGCAGTTTTCCTTTCAAAAAAAAATATTAAAATTACATTACTTGAAGCTTCTCCAAAATTAGGGGGCAGAGCTTACTCGTTTAATTATCCCCGTCAAAATGAAAAAATAGATAACGGTCAGCATATTTTAATGGGATGTTATAAACACACTTTTGATTATCTGAAAATAATCGGCAGTGAATCCAAATTGTACAAACAAAAAAAATTGTCGGTTAAGTATGTAAAAAAAGGCGGCGGGGTTTCTCAATTAAAAGCAATTACAAATATTTATCCGTTCAATTTAATTTTTGCACTGATGAGATATTCGGCATTGAGTTTTAATGAAAGAATAAAATTATTTTTGCCGATTATCGATATCTATTTAAATCGCAATTCAAATTTAAAAAATATAACAATTGCCCAATGGTTGAAAAACTGCCGTCAAAATGAAAAACAGATAAAAACATTTTGGGAAAGTTTGGCTGTAGGTATTATGAATACGAATATTGACACAGGTTCTGCGAAACTTTTTACAAATGTATTAAAAGAAATATTTTTTAAAGGCAATAAATCTTCAACAATTGTTATACCCGGTACCGATCTTTCGGAGATTTTTTCAGTACCTGCGGAAAAATATTTAATATCCGGCGGAAATGAAATTAGGTTATCGGAAAAAGTTAAAAAAATATTTTTTGAAGATGGTATAATCAAAAAAATTAAAACAAATAAAAATAATTATGAAAATTATGATTATTACATTTCTACAATTCCACCGTATGCGCTTTTAAAAATTTTGGAACAATCCGAAACAAAAAACCTTAAACTTGAACAATTCAAATATTCATCCATTATCAATATCCACTTGTGGTTAAAAAACAATCCGTTTCATTCACGTTTTTACGGCTTAATAGATTCCGATGTACATTGGGTTTTTAATCATATTCATTATATTACATTGGTAATCAGTTCGGCAGAGCATTTAATAAATTTTAATAAGAAGGATATTTTAGAAAAATGTTACTCCGAATTAGAAACCTATTTCCCTGCTTTTGATAGAAAGCTTATAATTGACTATAAAATAATAAAAGAAAAACGGGCTACATTTATTCCTTCACCGGAAATTTCTAATTATAGAGAATTACTGCCGTCAAAGTTTTCAAATTTAATTCTAACAGGCAATTGGACAAATACCGGTTTGCCGGCAACTATAGAAGGAGCAATAAAAAGCGGCAAGTTAGCTTCAGCGTCAGTTGTTGTGGTTTAGAAAATATTTTATGAAGCTGAATAACAATTTAAAAATCGTTAAAAGTATTATTTTATCCAATTTATTTTAAAAAAATTGATTAATTTTCTAATAATCTTTTTAATAAAAGAGATAAATTGTTTAGGAATTTTAGCTGAATAATTACCTACAAATGACAGGAGGTTAAAATGTCAAAATTAAAAGAAAAGTTGTATGAAAAAATTGAAGGCTGGCGTCCAAGGACAACCCGGTTAGTTAAAGAATATGGTAATGTAAAAGTTGGTGATGTTACAATTGCTCAAGTAATTGGCGGTATGAGAGGAGTGAAAGGTTTAACAACTGATATCTCTTATTTAGACCCTTATGAAGGAATTCGTTTTCGTGGATATACAATTCCCGAAGTATTGGAGAAGCTGCCAAAAGTAACCGGTTACGAAATGCCTTTTGTAGAAGGATTCATTTATTTATTATTAACCGGTGATATGCCGACTGAAACAGAAGTAAAGGAAGTTGCCGACGAATTCAAAGAACGCAGATTCGTTCCGCAGTATGTTTTTGATATTTTAAGAGCAATGCCGAGAGACACACATCCAATGACAATGTTTTCTACTGCGGTTTTATCTATGCAAAGAGAATCTATTTTTGCAAAGAAATATGCCGAAGGGATGAGTAAAATGGATTATTGGGATCCTATGTATGAAGACGCTCTTAATTTACTTGCTAAGTTACCTGAAATTGCCGCATATATTTTCAGAATGAAATATCGTGGCGATACAATCATTGCTCCTGATCCGGATTTGGATATGGGTGGAAATTTTGCTCACATGATGGGTATTGATAAACCTTATGATGATGTTGCACGATTATATTTTATTCTACACAGTGACCATGAAAGCGGTAATGTTAGTGCTCATACCGGTCATTTAATTGCCAGTGCTCTTTCCGATTTATATTATTCTATCTCAGGTATGTTAGACGGACTTGCCGGTCCGCTTCATGGTTTGGCAAATCAAGAAGTATTACGCTGGATTCAAGGTGTAATGGATAAAATGGGCGGCAAAGTTCCTACAGAAGAAGAGATGAAAAAATTTGTTTGGGATACTTTGAATTCCGGTCAGGTTATACCCGGATACGGTCATGCAGTTTTAAGAAAAACCGATCCGAGATATAAAGCTCAAAGAGATTTCTGCTTGAAACATTTACCTGATGATCCTATCTTCAAATATGTTGATGTTTTGTATAAAGTTGTTCCTCCTATTCTTCAAGAACATGGTAAGGCAAAAAACCCATGGCCAAATGTAGATGCTCAATCGGGTGTTATTCAGTGGCATTATGGATTGAAAGAATATGATTTCTATACTGTGATGTTTGGTATCGGCAGAGCAATAGGTGTTTCTTCAAATATTATTTGGGATAGAGCTTTAGGTTATGCAATTGAAAGACCAAAATCTCTTACTACTCCAATGCTCGAAGAGATTGCCGGAATTAAATAGTTAAATATAATTCTTCCAATAAGGGGTACGAAAGTGCCCCTTTTTTTGTTTAAAGTACATTTCTCTGTATGCTTTCCATAATATACATAAATTATTTTTTGATTAATTTTTTATAAACAAAAAATTTAATGTGCAATTAAAAAAATAGTCAGAATGATTTTTTAGATATTCAGTTAAGATTTATTTTGAAATGCAGAAAAAAACTAAGTCTTGTCAATTATTTATTTTTAGTTATGGAGTTATATTTTTCAACAATTACTCTTGAGCCTTCTATTTTTCTTACAATTATTTTTGCTCCGCGATTGATATATTCTCCTTCGGTAACAACATCTACTCTTTTGTTTTTAATTATTGCGGTTCCGGAGGGACGAAGATCGGTAAAAGCTTTGCCTGTTTTGCCAAACAAAGAAGGAACATCCGGTTTTGAAGTATACCCCGAATGGGAACTGATATTTGTATTTAATACTAATTTTTTAAACATACTCGTCTTAGGTAAAAATTTTGATAATACAAATATAACAATAAAAGTCATTACAAAAGAAGAAGCCAATTGAATTATAGCAAATGAGATGTAACTGAAACTAAAAACCGGTAAACTTGAAATTAAGCTTAAAAATAATCCTGCAACCATTAGAATTATCCCCAACGCTCCGGCAATACCAAAACCCGGTATAACAAAAATTTCTAATAAAAGTAAAACAACACCAATTATAAAGATAAGAATATCGGTTGCAGAAGCAAGTTCAACAATGTAACCTGCACCGAAAAATAAAACCAATGCAATAATAGCCGCTGTACCCGCTACACCCCATCCAGGTGTTTTAATTTCGATAAATAATCCTACAAGTCCAATCATTATCAGAAGTGAAGAAATAATTGGATTATTAAGAAATCTGACAAAATCTTCCGACCAATTACTTTTTACATTTATGATTTTATCGTTTTTTAATCCAAAAGCATCTAGAACTTGATTTAAATTGGATAAAACCGTATCTGCAATTCCGTATTTTAAAGCTTCTTCTGAAGTAAGTGTAATTAAATGAGTACTATCCACTAAGCCGGGAACAACAACTCTTTCATCTACCATACCTTCAGCAATTTTTTTATTGCGTCCGTTTTTTTCTGCAGTAGCTCTCATTTCCGCACGCATAAAGGATTGGTATTTTTCCGATTCCTTTTTGCCCGCCTGATTAACAACGGTAGTAGCCCCTATTGACGACCCGGGCGCCATAACAATTTTTTGACACGAAAGTGAAATTAATGCTCCGGCAGATATTGCCCGTCTATCAATAAAAGCTATTGTTTTTACTTTGCTGTTAAAAATAGCGTCCTTTATTTGTGTGGCGGCATCAACTCTTCCGCCGAAAGTGTTTATTTTAAATATTATGGCATCGGCATTGTTTTTTTGAGCCTCGTTGATAACCCTTCTTATGTATGGTGCAAGCCCTAAATCTATTGTGCCTTCAATATGAGCCAAATATACCTTCCCTTGCGGAAAGACAGTGCCGGTAATGATTATAAAAAATAATAGAAATAATTTATTTTTCAATTTTTGCCTCAAATGTCGATGGGATTATATTCACGAATGTAACAATCATTTTGGAAAAATCAAACTAAAAATAATTTTATATTTGTGAATTTTCCGGAGTTTGAAAGTAATTTTCAAACAATCTGCCCGCTTTACAATTGCCGAGTTAATAACAAAAAACATTTTTCAGATTAATTTTATTGAAATTGCTGTTGAAAAGATTAATAATTCGCATTATAAAAGGTTTCGCTCTAATCTCTGAGATTCATAAATTTATTTGTATATTATAGGACATAATTAAACCGTTCATTTTAAGATAACACTCATTTTCTTAATGCATGATTTAGTTAGAAAATTGCCATTATTAAATGTAAGGAGTTATTTATGAAAACAAATATCAATTCTCATCAAAAATTAACATCGCAGATTACAATAAGACGATTCATCCCATCTAAACTCGCATTTGTCGTTTTATTAACTCTAATTTCAACTTTTATTTTTCTTTCTTCCGGTTTTGCCGAAAGCAAGAAAAATACCGATAACAATAATGTATTACGATACACACTGAAAAACGGGCTTAAAGTTATTATTGTAGAAAATGATTTAGCACCGGTGGTAACAACTGAGATAAATTATTTTGTCGGTTCTAATGAAGCTCCAAAAGGATTTCCTGGAACAGCTCATGCACTTGAACACATGATGTTCCGGGGAAGTAAAGGCTTATCTGCCGATCAGCTTGCCGATATAACTGCCGCAATGGGCGGAGATTTTAATGCAGATACCCGTCAAACCGTAACACAGTATTTTTTCACTGTTCCGGCCGGAAATTTAGATGTTGCATTGCATATAGAAGCCATAAGAATGAAAAGTTTACTAAGTACGGATTCTTTATGGAGCAATGAACGTGGGGCTATAGAGCAAGAAGTAGCACAGGATCTTTCAAATCCGCAGTACGTATTTTATAAAAAACTCTTAAAAGCAATGTTTAAGGGCACTCCGTATGGGCATGATGCTTTAGGAACACGTCCCTCTTTTAATAAAACCACAGGTAAAATGTTGAAAAAATTCCATAGCACATGGTATGTGCCAAACAATGCTATACTTGTTATAGTTGGTAAAGTTAACCCTTCTAAAGCATTGAATAAAGTAAAAGAATTATTCGGCAAAATTGCTCCTAAAAAATTACCTGCAAAACCATCAATTAATTTAGAACCTGTAAAACCGGATACTTTGAATTTACATACGGATTTGCCTTATGGATTAGCTATAATTTCATTTCGCATGCCGGGTACCGGCAGCCCTGATTATGCTCCTGCACAAATTCTTTCAGACGTATTAAACAGTCAAAGAGCAAATCTTTATGGATTAGTACCGCAAGGCAAAGCTTTATATGCCGGTTTTCAGTTAAGAGGGCTACCACAAAGCGGATTAGGATTTGCTTTGGCTGTATTCCCCAAAGGAGCAGACGCTAAAAAAATAGCTAATGAAGTTCAAACGGTAATTTCAAAATATTTGAGAAGCGGTTTACCGGCAGACTTAGTAGAAGCTGCTAAAAGACATGAAATCTCGAATGCCGAATTTCAGAAAAATTCAATTTCAGGATTGGCTAATGTTTGGTCGGAAGCTGTTGCTGTGGATGGTAAAACATCTCCGCAAGCCGAGTTGAATGAGTTGGAGAAGGTATCCGTAAATGATATTAACAGGATAGCCAGGAAATATCTTAATTTTAAACATGCCATTTATGCAATCTTAACACCACAAGCATCGGGCAAGCCCATTTCACGAAATTCTTTCGGAGGTAAAGAGGCTTTTGCACCTAAAAATCCAAAAGCTGTCAAACTTCCTGCTTGGGCTAACAAAGCTATGGGCAGATTAAAAGTCCCTGAATCAGTTGTAAATCCTATTGTTTACAATTTGAAAAACGGAATTAAGCTTATTGTACAACCGGAATCGATAAGTAATACCGTTAGTGTTTCCGGAAGTATTAAACATAATTCTTATCTTCAAACACCTAAGGGTAAGCAGGGTGTTTCAAGTGTTTTAAACCGGCTTTTTTCTTACGGTACAACAACTTTAAATAGAATTGCATTTCAAAAATCGCTGGACGATATTGGGGCAAATGAAAATGCAGGTACAAACTTTTCACTTCAAGTATTAACAAAAGATTTTGAGAAAGGTGTACAATTACTTTCGGATAATTTACTGCATCCAGCTTTACCTAATAATGCTTTCAGAATAGTTAAAATGCAAACTGCCAGAACGATTGCGGGTGAATTAAAAAGTCCGGATTATTTAACTAATAGAGCTTTAACGGAAGCTTTAGTTCCAAAGAATGATCCAACCTTAAGACAAGCGACTCCAAAAACAGTTAATTCGCTTTCTTTAAAAGATGTTAAAGGTTTTTATAAACATGTATTCAGACCTGATTTAACTACGATAGTAGTTATCGGGAATATCAAACCCGAAAATGCAAAATCTGAAATTGAAAAATATTTTGGAACTTGGCAGGCAAAGGGTCCGAAACCTAATACGGAATTTTCTCCGATCCCGTTAAATAAACCTTCTACTACCGTAGTACCAAATCGAAGCAGAGTTCAAGATAAAGTTGTTTTGGCAGAAAATCTTAAGATTACCAGATCCAATCCGGATTATTATGCATTACAACTTGGCAATCATGTGCTGGGCGGAGCATTTTATGCTACGCGCTTATATAAAGACCTGCGTGAAAATAGCGGACTTGTTTATTTTGTTTCATCTTCATTTAATATCGGTAAACATCGTTCAACATATAAAGTTAACTATGCATGTGACCCTCCTAATGTTTCGAAAGCAAGAGCAATTGTGCTAAGAGACCTAAAACAAATGCAAAATTCTGAAGTTACTAAAGACGAACTTAAACAGGCTAAAGCTATGATTTTAAGAGATATTCAATTGTCGGAATCGAGTATTGGAAGTATTGCCAGAGGATTACTTTCACGTGCTTTGCATAATCTGCCTTTAAACGAACCTACCATAGCTGCGGCACGTTATATAAAATTGAATGCTAAACAGGTTCAAAAAGCATACTCAAAATGGTTACACCCGGATAATTTTGTTCAAATTACTCAAGGACCTAACCCGAAATAACCCTTTAAAAGTAAAACCCGGTTTTCTAATAAAACCGGGTTTTTTATTTTAAATATAATGGAAAAATTAGTGTATAGTTTCTTATTAGTAGAGTCCGTTTTTTAATAAATTCAACACGATTAAAACCTTACTTCATTTCAATTAACGAAGGTTTACCGCCATGTATCCAAGCAGTATAAATTAAGGATGCAATATCTTCGGCAGCGCTGTTAAACTGTATTTCCGTAATATACTTAGTTCTGAACCAAAGAATTTTATAGTAATCTTTATTCTCGGTAGAACCGCTTTCTTTAGTTGCTAATTTATCGGCATTAAAAAGTACATTGCATACCGAATTAGAATTGGCTATATAATTAAATATAAATTTCAATGGTTTTTTAACATAAGATGCAGGTTCAATTTCAAATGACTTTCGAATGTCATTTAAGTGTTCGTTAACCATTGTAATTTCATAACGGGCATGAACTCCGTTTTGATTTGTGAATTGTCCGTTATAGTTCATAACGGTATGCATAGGCTGATGTGCGTCCGCAACATAATGGCCCAAATCGGCTGCATAAAAAAGCGCTTTGCTTTTATTCCTGTTTTTGAATGCCTTAATAAGATTTTTATAAGTTCTTAAAGTTGCCCATGGAAGAATACCTTCTTTGATAACTCTTTCTTTACCATATTTTGCAATAAGGGAATCTTCATTTTCAATCATCCTGCCTTCTAAAAATTCTTTATAATAATTTATGTCGATATAGTGTTTTGGCCTTTCGGAAGGATCTGTCTTTTTTCTGATATCGGCGTCTGCAGCATGAATTTCAAGATACTTTCCCCATTTTACAAATGCTTTCATTTCAACGGGAAGGTAATAAACCGACATCTTGTTTATAAGCTCATGGCCTTTTTTCCCCCATGAGAAAGCTGTTTGCGTAAAAGTAAGAAAAAGTATAATCGTTAAACTAAAAATGCTTAATTTATTTTTCATCTTTTTTACTCCTTGTATTGTTAATGCTAAATTTTATTATCTTACAATGCTTTAGTTAAATAATTATTTCCATATAATATTACAGGATTATTAATAAATTAATGACTTCACTCTAAAAAGTCGATAAAAGTCTTCACAACTAGAATAAATTTAAATAAATTTCAGCGAAATAAATTTATTAAATGGTAGAAAAATGTTCGTAAAAAACAAAAAATAATTATCTCTATGAAAGAATAAATCAACTGTAATACTTTCAATTGGAATTCCAAATGCTACACAGTGTGCCGCTTTGTGCCTGTCCGCCGAAGTTCGCTGAACGAAGGATGAGCTTTGCTTATCCTTCGATGTCGCTTCTTTTTAGCGGGAACACAGGATTATTCCCAAGGAATGCATAATGGCATCTCTCCCAGATGCTTTTTATCGGGGCTTCGAGATTAATCTTTTATAATAATTGTGTGAACTACTAATAATATTTTTAAGTTACTTTTCAAAAACAACTTAATTATTTAAACTATTACTAATTTTTATATGATGATAAAGGGATAAAATTAACATCTAAATAATAACCAATTGCTTTTGCATATTTCTCAATTGTTGAAATTTTTGAATTAATATTTTCTAATTGTGAAATATTACTTTTCTAGGACACATAACGGCGCTGCCGTTCCTAAGGGGATCCCTGTTATAACGTTATATACTTATTTAGTTTTATGCTGAATTTCTTAGTTCTCTGTCAATTCTTTCTTTTAGTATTGTCAGCTAAATCCTTGTTTTTTCCCGTAAAAAGAGCCTCGATAAAATGCTCAGGACAAGCTGGGACATGTATGTCAAGATATATTGAAAGAAAATTAATATAAACATTGATAGAATGGCTGTATGATTGTATAATAAAAATTGATTTTAGTAAATTGATCATACACACAGTGTCCTTCGGACAAACAGTCATACATTACATACATTCATACTTCAAAATTTACTTGTACCGTTTTTATAAATTGTCGTTATAAATCCCTTTTTGATTCTGGCTTGTCCAGATTAGGTTATAAACATTTAAAAAATATTTTTCTTGTTATGTAAAAGAGTAAAAACCAGTAAACCTGTTCTATTTACGGTTGGTTTTTAACTATCAATTACAATTTTTTCCACATCTTCATAAGTGATGGTCATTAAAATTTCTTTATTATGTTCATATAAACACGATATTCTTTCTTCTTGATTTGATATGGCTTGATATAATAAATTTTTTGCCGTTCTTGCATTGCCGAAATTTTTATTTCGTTTTTTATAAAGCATATTAAAATCTTCAAGAAAAAGTTGAAGAGCACCTTCATCTAAAATATATCCATTTGCTTTAGCAATATTGTCGGCAATTTCTAAAAGTGCTCTCGGTGTATAATCTTCAAAATAAAATATATTTGGAAATCTGGAATTTAAGCCGGGATTAGATTTTAAGAAAAGTCTCATTTCTTCAGTATATCCTGCAACAATAACGACGAATTCGCCCTTATAGTCTTCCATTCTCTTCAGAAGTGTATCAATAGCTTCCTGTCCAAAATCGTTCGAACCTCGTGCTAATGAATAAGCTTCATCAATAAACAAAGTGCCGCCGAGAGCTTTTTTAATAACTGCTTCTGTTTTAATTGCCGTTTGTCCGGAATATCCTGCAACTAAATCTGCACGGTCAACTTCTATTAAATGTCCTCTTTCAAGTAAACCCAATTCTCTGTAGACTTTGCTCATAATTCTGGCAACTGTTGTTTTTCCGGTACCGGGATTGCCCATAAAAACGGAATGAAGTTCTCTTTCCATTATCTGCAGTCCTTGTTGTTTTCTAAGTTTTGCAACTTTAAGACTGTTGACAAGTTTGTTTACGTTTTCTTTTACATTTTTTAATCCGGTAAGTTCATTTAGTTGAGTTAATACACTTTTTAATTTTTCAGGGTCGGTTTTAATAACATATTTTTTTGCTTTATTAATTATCTGATTTAATTCTTCGATATCTTCTGTTAAGATAATTTTTGTCATTTCCTTGGTTCGATCCGAAGCCGGCGTATTAGCTAATCTAATCAGCATTTTTTGTTTTGCAGAATCAACAAGATTTCTAACAATACGGGCGTTTCCAAACTTTGTATCTCTTGAGCGGTACAATTCAACATAATATCTTAACAACTCTTTTTTTGCTTTTTCTTCAATTTCCAAGTTTACAGATTTGAGAAGTTTTTCCGTAATTTCCAAAAGATTTTCAGGTGTATAATCTTCAAAAATCAAAGTTTTTGTAAAACGTGATTGTATCCCAGGATTACTTTCGATAAAATTCTTCATTTCTTCGGTATAGCCGGCGGCAACCACTATAAATTTACCGCGATCATCTTCCATTCTTTTAAGAAGTATATCAACGGCTTCTTTCCCAAAATCGTTTTCGCCGCCTTTTATTAAAGAATAAGCTTCATCTATAAAAAGGGTTCCGCCAATGGATTTATCAATAATTTCAGAGGTTTTAATAGCCGTTTGTCCAACATAATTGGCAACAAGCCCCTGTCTGTCGGTTTCAATCAAATGTCCTTTAGGCAGTATACCGAGTGCGGAAAAAATGCGGCTGAAAATTCTTGCGATAGTTGTTTTGCCGGTTCCGGGATTACCCAAAAAAAGATAATGAGCCGAAAATTTTTCTTTTAAATTTTCACCCTGTTCATTGTAATATCTTGCTAATTTTATTAAATCTTGTATTTCTTTTTTAACCTTATCAAGTCCGAATAATGTATTTAATTCATCCATTGCCGCTTGAAGTTCTTCTTCGTTTATTGGAATATGTACATCGGAAATTGACTTAACGGTGATAACATTTTCAATATCGGCTTTTGTTATTTTTGTCATTGCTTCGGCGGTTTTTTCTTCGTCGGGTAAAGCGATAAACCGTTTACTAAGCTGCAGTTTCGCCTCTTCAAATATCCGTTTGGCAATACGTGCATTGCCGAAATTACGGTCTCTTTTCCTGTATAATTTGGTAAATTCTTTTCTTAATATTTCGGCGGCATCTTCTGAAATTGAATAATCTTCCGCTTTAAGATAAAGCTGAAATATTTGAAATAACTCGGTAGGTGAATAATCTTCGAAATGGAAAAATTTATTGAAACGCGATCGAAGTCCCGGATTCGAATTAATAAATGTTTCCATATTATCCGGATATCCGGCGGCAATCACTACAAATTTTCCTTTATTATCTTCCATTCTTTTAAGGAGTACGTCGATAGCTTCCTGTCCGAAGTCTTGTGTGCTTCCGCCTTTTTTTACTAATGTATATGCCTCGTCAATAAATAAAACCCCGCCCATTGCTTCACTTATTACTTTTTCGGTTTTTTGTGCGGTTTCTCCGATATATTGTCCTACTAATAACGACCGGTCAACTTCAAGGAGATGTCCTTTCGGCAATATTTTCATAGCCCTAAAAATTTTCCCCATTAAACGGGCAATGGTTGTTTTGCCGGTACCGGGGTTTCCCATAAAAATTGTATGCAGCGAAAAAGTTTCGTTAACCTTTAATCCTTTCTGTTTCCTTTCATTTATAAATTGAAGATAAGTTATGTAATCTTTTACTGCATCTTTTATATTATTTAAACCGATGTATCCGTCTAATTCTTTTAACAAATCATCAAGTGATTCTTCGGGTTCGTTAATTTCGGCTGTCGACATTGTTGGGTAGTTTTCTTTAGTTGTTCTTTGTATTTGGTTTTGCGGTAATTTTTCATCAGGTAAAAGAATTTCTTCATCGTTAATGCTGAAGTATTTTTCACAGACTTTGAATCCTTCAATATATATTTCAACTTTTCCTTGTCCTTTTTGCCAAAAGCCTTTTTTATCGGAACCCCATGTTTGTGCAAAAATAACGGCATCCCAGTCTTTATTTACCTCGAGTGAAAAATCGTTTCTACCCACTTCATAATCGGATAAATACCAAACGGCTTTACCTATAAGTGTTTTATCTGTCTGCTGATAAAATAGATTATTAAATATAATTTCTATTCCAACTTGTCTAATATTTCCGGCATTAAATTGAGCAATGTATGTTCTTTTATTGTGGCGTTTTTCTAAAAAGGCATCGAATATTTTAGCGGAAACGATTTCTAATTTTTCATTAGGATAAAAAATTGAATCGCTTCCGTATTGGATTTCTGTTTTTTTAGGTGTGTAGTTTTCAGAAGGTTTACTTTCAGAAATTTTTTCTTCATCAAATTCCAATTCCTGTTCGAAATTATTCGATAAGTAATTTTGCAGTTTTTTATAGATTTTATTAAAGGTTTTGTCCTTTTTAAATTTCACTTTAAGTTTTTCCGCTTTTTCTAAAGCCGGTCTGAACTGAAACAAATTAAACATTGCTTCTAATTCTAAAAGGGAAGCATCTAATAGAAATTTTTTATTGTTGAGAGCTAAAATTTTTCGTGATATATAAAGAGTAAACCAATATTCTTTATGTTTTATCGCATCTTCGGCTTTCTTTAAAAAATTAGGGATATTATTAATAGATATTTGAAGCCGGTTTTCCTTTATATTGTTTGCAATTGTATAAAATTCGGAAGATTTTTTTAATTCTTCATTGGAATTGTCGTTTAACATAATTGAAACTTCTAAAGTTTGAGCAGCTTCTCGAAACTTTTCTAATCCTGCCAAGGCGCGGGCTTTATTTAAATATGTCCACGAAATCAAATTTTTTTGTTTTTCCAATGAAGAGTTCAAATCGGAAACAGCCCCTTCAAATATGCTCATTCTCATTAGAAGAAATCCTCTATAAAGCTGTGCTTTTATAGAATCACCTTTTTGCTCGACTGCTAAATTTGCATATTCAATTGTTCGTGCAGGATCACCGTTTTCCAACAAAGCCCATGCTAAACAAATTGCTGTTTCGCTGTCGTTGGGTCGGGCTTTAAATACTTTTTTTGCAATGTTTAATGCTAAGCGGTATCGACCGTTCCAAAGATGATCAAATGCTTCTTCTAATAAATGATTTAACTCTGTTTCGTTCAAATTTAAAGTTCCAAATATATTTAATATTATTATCGAACTAAAATTGAATTATTAAAATATGAAAATAATAGAACTATTTTATAAATTCTATGTCGTTTTATTAATGTAAAAAATCTTAACCCAACTTAAGCAGAAAACAAGAACGGGCAAGGCATTTTATATATTTTTTCAATTATTTTCTGCAAAAACAGATGCAATTGCCAAAAGGGTTAATAATTTCGCAAATTGAAACATAATTACTTGTATTATTCAAAAAATGCCTTTATTTTTGCATACTATAAATAGCAGAGTAATGAAAAATAGATTTAATAATATTACATCGAAAGAATGGCTGCCTTTTCAAAAATCTTGGTTTATATATCAAGATAATGAAAAGCTGTATAATGAGCATATTAGATTTTTTATTAAATATGATGACTCAGAATTTAAACCTAATTTATATTATTATGGAGATGATTTAGAGACTTTAAAAAAAGTATCAAAAAAAAATGGGGCGTATTTAATTTCTAACCAAGACGAAATAATTCAATATGCTTTAATAGATTTAAGAGGGGAAATTGAAAAAATAAATTCAGTTGATGAATATAAAATATTAAAAAGAGAAATTATAAATATTACAAAAGACTTATTTAATTCTATAAAGGATAGACGGTTTGTTTCAATAATATTACAAAATAAATATATAGATAATATTTATTACCCATTTGCTTGGGATTTATCATATTCTATTTCAACGGGATTTAGCCTCAAAGATGAAAAAATCGGTTGCTTAAAAACAACGTCAAGAAATAAATTAATAAATGGAAATTTTTTTGTATTAAATTTCCGGAAAGATGAAAAATCGGGAAATAAATTTGAATATATAAACACAGAATTAATAAACAAAAGAATAAAACAATTAGGTAAAACTAAAATATTTTCCAAAAAATGGGATATAATTAAACCACCGCCTAGAAATAAAAAAGAAATTCTGCATCCTGCAAAATTCCCTGAAAATCTTATCTCAGATTTTATTGAAAACTTCACAGACGAAAAAGATAATGTTTTTGATCCAATGAGTGGGACAGGTTCAACTCAATTAGCTGCATTACAAACCAATAGAAATGGTTACGGAACCGAATTAAGTAATTTTTTTACAAAAATTGCTAATGATCGATTAAAAGAATATTTAAAACCTAATCAAATATCCTTTTTCCCTGGCATTAAAAAAGAAGTCAGTTTTAAAATATTGAATAAAGATGTACGAACAATAAAAAAAGATGATTTCCCAACAATTGATTATATTATTACTTCTCCCCCTTACTGGGATATGTTGAATATGAAAGGTGCGGAAAATCAAGAAAAGAGAAAAGAAAAAGGGTTAAAGCTAAATTATACAGATAGCAATAAAGATTTTGGAAATATACCGGATTATGAAGAATTCATTAATGATTTGGTAGAAGTTTACTTTAACATTATCGAATACCTAAAACCAGGAGGACATTTAACAATAATTGTAAAAAATATTAAAAAGAAAGGTAAGAATTATCCATTTGCTTGGGATTTGTCAAGAAAACTAAGTGAGAGGTTAATTCTTTTGCCGGAGTTTTTTTGGTTACAAGATGATATAAATTTAGCACCATACGGTTATGGTAATACATTTGTTACTAATACATTTCATCAATATTGCTTAAATTTTAAGAAACCTGAAGCCTGAAGTCCTATACTGCTTCCCTGTCCCGACTTCCATCTCCTGGCTTCTATCTTTGTAAAAAGAATTCAAATATTCTACAGGAGCAGTCCTATTTGTAATTGTAGTCCACAATATACCTTCAAACCACTTTAATGAGTTTTTCTTTCCAACTTTCTCATACCAAAACGGCCGGACATATTCGATGTAATTATTATTTGAATATGGTCCTGTATCTTTGAAAACTTCCCAATTATTATCATCAGCATATCCTGTAATTACTAATGGCGGCATAAAATTTAGCGTGAATAAACATTCGTTGTCTTCTAAAAAATCATTCCAAAAATCAAGTTCTGAAAACGGTTCCTTATCAGTTGGCAGCCCCTTATAATCTTGATATAATTTTCGTAGAATATCTTTTTGTCTGCTGCTTAAATTTATATCTAAAAAATACTCTCCTCTTTGTCCGTTTTCTAATTTTGCTCCTTTCATAAAAGTAAACAAATATTTTACACCTTTTGAATTATCAATTTTTCTACTATTCCGAGTACTCCATTGGTCTCTTGCATGTCTGTTTGGTATTAAAGCAGGCAAATTAATGTTCCTATCAAATATTTCATCTTCTAGATATAAAAAATTGTTTTTAATATCCCATTCATAACCATTGTACATAAAATCCCTTTTATCAATCTGCCAAAAAGGTGTTTCGCAAGTTTTAAAATCAATACTAATATTATTTTTCTCACAAAAACATTTAAAAAGCCCTTCCGCCGTTTTACCTTTTGCAATATTTAGTGCCCTCTGTTTTTCATTCGGTATACTCATTCTATCAATAGTAAACGGCAGGGAAATGATAGAATACCTTACTGCTTCTTCTACGACTTTTTCAAATCCGTTCTTTCCTAAATCATCAACTATAATAATATCTTCTTCATTCATTTTATAGCCTTTTAGTTCAATCTTATGTAAATTAGTAATTATGGGTAAAACATTGAAAACCGTTAAGAATTATCTAAGTTCAAATTTTAAATAGGAAAAAATCTCTTTTTTCAAATTTAAATTTCATAGCTTTTTTTAATTTGAAGCCCTACATTTTGTCCCATGTCTGTCGCCCAACTTCTCACTTCTAACTTCTACCTTGCGGTTTACCGCACTATCGTATTGTCACTTAAATCTTTGTTTTTTTTTTGCAAGAAAATTAGATGATATTTTCATTCTCCCAAAGGGATACCTACGGCAATCATTCATAATTGCAGCTTGCTGCGCTATGGATTAGATTTACTCATTCTATTAAAAGTAGAAGTCCATAGATTTTAAAGCATAATCGATTTACTCTTCAAACCGCACTTTTTTTAATTCGTATTTTTTTATAACAATCATATGGCGGTAAACCGAAAAAAAAGAGGAAAGGCATAAACATTTACATATCCCGGAAATTTAAAAAGTATGTTTGTATGATTGATTGAAAAGCATAAAAATCTCCTTCTCCATACAGTCATTCTATCAATGTTTATATTAATTTTCTTTCAATATATCTTGAACTGCCCCATAAACAAATTTGTGCAGACAGGTTTTTCTTCTTACAAAGAAATATTAATCAATTAACTGCAGCCGGTTGTAGCACCGCAGGTCATACATTTCAGACAGGTACCATTACGAACCATCGTCATGCTGTGGCATTCCGGACAAATATCTCCGGTATAACCTCTATTACGTGCTTCTTGTACTTGTTTAAACATTCCTGAAATAACTTTTTTGTTTTTTACTCCGATTTTATTTGGTAAAGATAAATTATCAGAAGTATCGTCAAGCTTTATCACACGTTCATTAAGAATGCTTTCGCCTTCAAGGTCGGATTTAATTGAAGGTAAAGAGGGGGAAGTATATTGAATAACTTCATCTTCATTAACATGAGCAAGATCGTTTCTTCCCAAATATGTAACCGCTAATTCTCTAAAAATATAATCAATTACAGAAGTAGACATTTTAATTCGTTTATTCCCGGTTACAATTCCACTTGGATCAAAACGTGTGAAAACGAATGCATCAACAAATTCTTCAAGTGGAACACCGTGTTGCAGCCCTAATGAAATAGCGATTGCAAAGCTGTTTAACAAACTACGAAATGCAGCGCCTTCTTTATGCATATCGATAAATATTTCGCCGATCTGACCATTTTCATATTCGCCGGTTCTAATATAAACGGTTTGACCGTTAATTTTAGCCTTTTGTGTATATCCGGTTCGCCGGTCGGGTAGTCTTTTCCTTTTAGCTATATAACGATGAATAATTTTTTCCGCAACTTTAACAATATCGTTTGCTTCTTTTTGTTCAATAAGTTCTTCGAATTCTTCTTCGCTGACAGAGTTAAGCGGCTGCGAAAGTTTTGAGCCGTCACGATAAAGTGCATTGGCTTTTAACCCCAATTGCCATGACATTTGGTATGCTTCTTTTACGTCTTCAATAGTTGCAGAGTTGGGTAAATTTATAGTTTTGGATATTGCGCCCGAAATAAACGGTTGAACTGCCGCCATCATTTTAATATGTGCTTCTGGTTTAATAAATCTTTTGCCTTTTTTACCGCATTTATTTGCGCAGTCAAATACCGGATAATGTTCATGTTTTAAATAAGGCGCACCTTCAATTGTCATTGTACCGCACACATAATCATTTGCAGTTGCAATTTCATCTTTCGAAAAACCTAAAGATTCGAGCAAATCAAATTCAATATCATCTATTTGTTCTTGAGTAAATCCAAGTTTACTTTTTAATAAATCTTCGCCAAGCGTAAACTTGTTAAATACAAAACTTAATTCAAAAACAGAAGGAAGTATATCCTCAATTTTATTAAGCATTTCATTAGTAAAGCCTTTGGCTTTTAACGATTCCGGATTTATATATGGACATCCTTGAAGTGTTCCAGTACCTCTTGCATATTTTATAATTTCGTTTATTTGCTCATTATTATAATTTAATCTTTTTAATGCAGGTGGAATAGATTTGTTGATAATTGTAAAATAACCGCCTCCTGCTAATTTTTTAAATTTAACCAATGCATAATCGGGTTCTACTCCTGTTGTGTCGCAATCCATTACCAATCCGATAGTGCCTGTCGGCGCAATTGCCGTAACTTGGGCGTTTCGAAATCCCCATTTAGTGCCGTAATTAACTGCCAAATCAGCATCCTCACGCGCAGCTTCCAATAAGTCCGATGGACAATATTCGGGATTGATACCTTGAGGATAGATAGAAATTCCTTTATATTCTTCCTTAGGTACATTATAAGCTGCTCTACGATGGTTTTTTAGTACTCTAAGCATATGTTCTTTATTAATTTCAAATTTTGGAAATGGTCCGAATTCCTTTGCCATCTCCGCAGAAGTAGCATAAGCCCGCATGTGCATTATTGCGGTAATTGCACCTGCAATTGCAAAAGCTTCTTTGCTGTCATAAATTATTCCCTGTCTCATTAATAATGATCCTAAATTAGCATAACCTAATCCTAATGTTCTAAAATCATAACTTCTTTGCGCTACTTCTTTACTTGGATATTGAGCCATTAAAACACTGATTTCCAATACTATTGTCCACAAACGCGTTGCATGTCGAAAGGCTTTGATATTAAACCGTTGTTTTTCATCATTATAAAATTTAACAACATTTAACGATGCAAGATTGCATGCGGTATTATCGAGGAACATATATTCGCTGCAAGGATTTGAGGTATGAATTTCGCCGCTATTTTTACAAGTGTGCCATTCATTTATTGTTGTATGAAACTGGAAACCTGGATCTGCACAAGACCAGGCTGCAAAAGCAATTTCGTCCCACAGCTCTTGTGCCCTAAGTGTTTTGAATGGTTTTGGAGAACGGTTTTCTTCAGCGGCTTCTTCTTTTTCCGTTCTAAAATATAAATGCCAATCTTCATCTTTTAACACGGCTTCCATAAATTCGTTTGTAACTCGTAAAGAATTATTTGAATTTTGTCCTGAAACGGTTGCATAAGCTTCGGAATTCCAATCTGTGTCATAAATAGGGAATTCAATCGATTTAAATCCCGCTTTTGCAAGTTGAATTACACGTTCAATATAATTTTCAGGGATTTTTGCTCTTCTTGCATCTAAAACTGCAATTTTGAGTTTCTTGTTGGTTTTTTTGTTGAACCGATCATTTTCAGGATGTTCTTCATAACAAGCTTTCATAATTCTATTAAGATGATAATTACATGCATAAGAACCGGCAACTAAAGCCGCTACCTTTTGTTCTTCTACAACTTTCCAATTAATATATTCTTCCACATCAGGATGGTCAATATCAAGAGTAATCATTTTAGCAGCTCGTCGTGTTGTTCCACCCGATTTTATTGCACCGGCAGAACGGTCGCCTATTTTTAAGAACGACATTAGTCCCGAAGATTTTCCGCCGCCGCTTAAAGGTTCGTCAATACCTCTAATATTGGAAAAATTTGTTCCGGTTCCCGAACCATATTTGAACAAACGAGCTTCACGAACCCAAAGATCCATTATCCCGCCTTCGTTAACAAGGTCGTCTTTTACGCTTTGTATAAAACAAGCGTGTGGTTGCGGGTGTGTATATGCATCTTCGGATTTTGTGAGAACACCTGTTTTGTAATCGACGTAATAATGCCCTTGTGATGGTCCATTAATCCCGTATGCCCACTGAAGACCTGTATTAAACCACTGCGGACTATTAGGAGCGGCAATTTGATTTGCAAGCATGAAAATCAGTTCATCATAAAAAACTTTTGCGTCTTCTTCTTCATTAAAATAACCGGCTTTCCAGCCCCAATATGTCCAAGTGCCGGCTAAGCGATGAAATACCTGTCGTGCATCGGTTTCGGAAGAGTACCTTTCTTTTTCGGGTAATTCCGATAAATGTTCTGTATCGGCAGTTGAAGGTTGAAGCCATAGAGGAACACCTTTTTCTTTTACCTTTTTTAATAGTTTCGGTACACCGGCTTTCCTAAAATATTTTTGAGCAATAATGTCTGTTGCTATTTGAGACCACGACCCCGGTACAAAAACGTCCTCCATCCTAAAAACTATTGTGCCGTCAGGATTTTTTATTTCAGAAATCCTTTTTTCAAAATTAATAGATGTAAGGGGGTCTTTACCCGATTTCGTAAAATGTCGAAAAATTTTCATTATTACCTCTTTGTTTAAAAATTTTTTAAAGCGTTTTTCTTAAAATATTTATATTCATACAAGTATCTGTATAAATGTAGAAATAAAACATATATTTTAGATGCAAACTGATAACCGATAATTTATTTCAGGAAATACGAATGTTAGTACTGCCGGCTTAATTTCATAAAGTGAAAAATGAAATAAAACAACATAATTTAACTAAAGTTAATTAATTATCCGAGTATTGTTTGACATTTCTAATTTAACTATTTTAACATAATATTATATGAATCAAAATTTAATCTGTTCCTAATAATTACAATTTAATTTTTTTAATAGGTATAGATTTATATATTATTTTCAAAATTTTACAATAATAAAGGAAAGCAATCTCCTGAATTTTTTCAGATAATTGCTGATTAATAATGCTATCAGTTTATAATTGTTTTTAATTAATATAGTAAATTAATTTTACAATGCGTTAAATAATTTTAATAAAATTTTATTTTGTTAATTTATGAACCAAAATTAGAGGAAAAAATGGAATTTAAAAGAGCAGCAGGAATACTTTTGCACCCTACTTCTTTCCCCGGCAATTATGGGATTGGAGACTTAGGCGAAAATGCTTATAAAGTAGTGGATTTTTTAAAATCTGCCGGACAAACACTCTGGCAAATATTCCCATTGGGTCCTACGGGATTCGGTGATTCACCTTACCAATGTTTTTCTGCATTTGCCGGAAATCCTCTGTTGATTAGTCCGGATGAATTAAAAAAAGAGAATCTTTTAAGCAGTAACGATTTGAAATCAATTCCTTTTTTTGATTCTCATAAAATAGATTTTGGTAGGGTAATTAATTATAAAACGAATCTTTTGCAAAAATCATTTATAAATTTCAAGAAAAACGGTGAAGATTTATCCGAATCGTTCGAAAAATTTTGTCAAGATAATTCGTTTTGGTTAGATGATTATAGTTTATTTATGGCTGTTAAAGAATATCACGGCGGTGTTTTATGGCGTGAGTGGGGTAAAGCCATAGCTTTCAGAAAAGCCGGTTCAATTGAGAAATGGAATATAAAACTTCAAGATAAAATTAAATATCAAAAGTTCATTCAATTTATGTTTTTTAAACAGTGGTTCAAATTAAAAAAATACGCCAATGAAAATAATATTCAAGTAATTGGTGATTTACCGATATTTATTGCGTATGATAGTGCCGATTTATGGGCTAATCGTGATTTGTTTACCATTAACAAATATGGAACTTTGGATACCGTTGCCGGTGTTCCGCCGGATTATTTTAGTCCGACGGGACAATTATGGGGTAATCCGCTTTACAAATGGGATGAAATGGGAAAAGATAATTTCTTTTGGTGGCAACAACGATTTGCTCAAATGTTTAAGCTGGTAGATATTGTAAGAGTTGACCATTTTCGTGGTTTCGAGGCATATTATGAAATTCCGGGTGATGCACCAACCGCTGAAACAGGTAGATGGGTAAAAGCACCGGGCGATAATTTGTTTGCTGTTATAAAAGATAAATTCGGTGATATTCCGATTATAGCTGAAGATCTCGGTATAATTACCGATGAAGTGAAAGAATTAAGAGATAAATATGAATTTCCAGGTATGAAAATTCTACAATTCGCTTTTGGTAAAAATGGAGATAAAAATTTTTTACCGCATAATTACGTTAAAAATTGTGTTGTTTATTCCGGTTCGCACGATAACGATACTACACGCGGCTTTTTTGAAAACGAGAAAAAAACAGGTTCGGACATTTATGAATGGGCACAGAAATATCTGAATTATTATGGTAATGATATTCGCTTTGCCGTTATTCTATCTGCATATTCGTCGGTTGCCAATACTGTAATTATTCCGATGCAGGATATTCTTAATCTTAATTCGGAGGCAAGAATGAATTTTCCCGGCAAGGCTTTCGGTAACTGGACCTGGAGATTTACATGGGACCAAATATCCGGGGCAATTCCAAATACTTATAAAGAATTAACGGAAATATATGAGCGTCCACCTTCACAGAAAAATAACCGTGTATAAGAGGAGAATTTAATTAGAAAATGTATATTACCTAAATTGAGCGATTCTTAACTGTCATTACGAGGATCGGACAATAGCTAACTGCGTATTTTTGGGATAATTTGGGAAACAACAATATTTTTAATAATTTATTAATTAAATATTAAGTCTAACAATAAAATAATATACAGATTATTTTATTTAAAAATTCACACATTTGTATCGAAGTGAATTTAATTTTTATAATGTGAAAATATTTAATAAGAGGCTTCGCAAAATCTACTTAACAGGAAAATTCTTTATTTTAAACTCATTTAACTCTAAACATTCCAAATTTTCTTAACCTCCTTTTTGAAATATATTAGATTTTGTAAAAGACACTAATATGAGAAAAAACAATTATCTATGTTCAATTTTATTTTTTTTGTTCTTATTTATAACTCCTAATAATTCCTTTTCAAAAGGAGATAAGAATAATAAAGATAAAAAACCGAGACTGAATAAAATTGCCGATAATCCGGCTCAAAGCGTAATAGATATTAACAACATTACTTCTTGGGTTGACGATCAAGGATTTCATGACTGGGTTGTAGGGGGAGGGTCCTGGAATGGTGCGTACCCGAACGGCGCTAACGTCGGTGTT
>CAZXJG010000002.1:29615-44167 GCA_964640985.1 uncultured Melioribacteraceae bacterium
GCTCAACACCACTGGTTCGCGTAGACGGGAATACCTATTTTGCGGGAACTAAAGCAATTACAAGATTATTTAGGGTAAGACCGGATTATCAAAACGGCGATTTAACCCGTGATGCAGCAGACTTTTTTATTAAAAGTATTTGGCAGGTAACAAATGCCGATATCCAAGCCTTAAGAGCTCAATATAAAAAGGATTGGAATGAATGGCCTGCCGACCAAGGTGCACCTTATGAAGATGTAAATAATGATGGTGCCTATGAACCGAACATTGATATTCCAGGTATTCCCGGCGCAGCTCAAACTATTTTTATAAAATATAATGATGCTAATTCAGCAATTTTATACGGTTCCCCTCCTATCGGATTAGAAATTTCCGAAACCTATTGGGCTTATGCCGATTCCGGTGCTTTAGGTAATGTTATTTATAAAAAAGTTGATTTTGTTTATAAAGGGACATCAACATCAGCAAGCAATTCAAAAATTGATAGTATGTATATCGTACAATGGTCGGACCCTGACGTAGGTAATAATACGGACGACTTCGTTGGCTGTGATACTACATTAAACTTAGGCTATGCTTACAATTCCAAAACTGTAGATGCTGATTATCAAGACTTGGGGTTTATCCCTGCTGTTGGATATGTTTTTCTGCAAGGTGTTTCAAAATTCACCGGTAATCCGAATGATAGTGCAATGTTTAATTTGAAATGGAGAAAGGGATATAGATATGTAAATCCAAAACCAATGAGTTCATTTGTTTATTTCGGAGCCGGTGGAACTTGGGTTGATCCTGCTTTTGATTATAATGGTACACTAGAATATTATAATTTAATGAGAGGTTCTTTACCTCGTCCGCCTTATCCTACTTTTACTCTATTTCCTGCTTCAGTTGCAGATGTAACACCTACAGGCACTTATTTACTTGATGGTGACCCAGTTGCCGGAACAGGTAAAATTGATGGTTCTGTTGATGGTGCCGGAACTAGAAGAATGATAGTTGCGAGCGGACCAATAACAATGAACCTTGGCGATACCGCCCAAGTTGTTATAGCTTTAGTTGGTGGAATTGGTACTACAAATTTAGATGCTGTAACTCAACCAAAAAACAATGTTAAAGCAGCACAGATTGTTACAAGTGGAAATTATAATAATTACAATCCTATTCCTTTAACATTTAAACTAGAGCAAAATTATCCAAATCCCTTTAATTCATCAACTGTTATAAAATATTTTATTCCGGTAGCTTTGGGAGATTCCGGCATTCGCCGGAATGTCAGCCGAATGATTACATTAAAGATTTATGATATTCTCGGGCGTAAAGTAGCGGTACTTGTAAATGAGAGGCAATCTCCTGGGAATTATCAAGTAACTTTCTCTGCAGATAATTTATCGAGCGGTGTATATTTTTACACATTGCACGCAGGTAATTTTGTACAGACAAAAAAAATGGTATTGCTGCGATGATATTTAATTTGTAAGTTATTATTAACAAAATGTCTGAGTAAAAAGCGGTGTTATTGTTTAATATAAATGTAAGATATGATGACTTTAAAAGGAGTTTTCAAAAAAAATGTACTCCTGATTTTACTATTACCTGGATTAAAAAATTAAAAGAAACTCGGGCATGGATAAAAAAATTATTAAAAAAATAAATGATTTTGTGTTAAAAGTTGCCGAGCAGAATCCAAAACTTGTAACTTCCTATTTATTTGGCTCTTTTGCCAAGGATAAAAATAGAGCTGAAAGTGACATTGATATAGCTTTATTTATAAAGGATTTAAAAGATGAAGATAAATTTGATTTACAAGTTCAGTTGATGATTTTGGCAACAGAATTTGATTCCAGAATTGAACCACACCTCTTATCGGATTCAGATTTAAATATAAATAATCCGTTTATTACGGAAATAATTAAAACGGGGATTAAAATAAAACCACGAATGTCCCAACAATACGTATAAAAAATTGCCGGGATAGTGGATATGCCAAGGGTTGCGGCTCGTTTTGACGTCATCGTAAATCGATATTGTTGAGCTTCGAAGACGGCAACTTTTCATTTGAGCGACCATTGTAATAAAAATCAATTTCATTAAAAGAAGAAAAATATCTCTTTTCCGTTTTGTGGAAATACAAATAGTCAGGGATTGACTCATCAGTTATTTTATCTAAATTAGTTTCTGCAATATAATCCAAAAACATTTTAGAACGGCAAAACAACTTTTTATTGTGTGATTAGAATGATTTTCGATTATAAGCTGTTTATTAAATCTATCTATTATTTCTTGCTTTTCCATATATTAAATAATATTTTACACGATAAACAAATAATAATTTAACATATAGTCTCAATAAACTTATCTGCCGATAGTCAGGCGCAATACGTTTATCGGGACGCTGGCGTTCAGCATAAAAACTAAAACAGATGAATTTAAAAAAATTACAAAAAGAGTATAATATTCCATGGTTAACTAAAGAAGGAGATATAGATTTCTCAAAATATCCGATTGAACATCCTTTAAGGGATTCACTAAGTAATGATGAACAAAAATTCCGGAATGCTTGTAGATTATTAGGAAGTATGTCGGAGGAAGGAAGGAAAGACGCTGCAATATTTTTGTTCGGACTCATTTGTTATTATAATAATGATATAAAAAAGCTTGAAATAATTGTAGAAAATCTTAGATATTTTAAAACGAAAGAATGTGTTAATTTTTTATTTGGTGAAATAGAGCGGATAAAAAGTAGTAATACAACTAGAATATACATAAATACTATAATTGATATCTTACGTTATTTCCCATCTGATTTAGTCTTAGAGAAATTTATTGAATTTTCGGAGAATAAAAAATTTAGTTATAAAATGCGAAATAAATTTTTAGCAGTTGTTGAAGAATTGGAATATGAAAAATAAAGTTGAATAAAAATGCCGAAACGCTAATAAAAACTATACATAATGCGGGTTTCGATGTAAAATAGAAAGATCAGAAGGTTTGATATTTACCAACATAAGATTATAAAGTTGATTGTTACGGCTTTTCAATCGGTCGTGCTGTAAGCCGCAATATCTGAAAAACGGGAGGCCAAATGATCGAATTACCAAAAAGATTTAATGTTGCTGATTATATTTTGCAAAAAGCAGATAATCTTGCTACAAAAACGGCTTATATTTGTGGTGATCAAAGAGTTAGCTACCATGAGTTGAAACATAAAGTTAATCAGGCGGGATGGGCGTTTAAAGATAGCAGAATTGAAATGGAAGACAGGGTGCTGCTGCTTATGAAGGATACGCCTGATTTGCCTATTGCTTTTTTGGGGGCTATAAAAATTGGAGCGGTTCCGGTTGTTCTTAACAACTGGCTTAAAGCTGAGGATTATAGATACATGTTTAATAATTCCAGAGGAAAACTTCTTGTTGTAGATAAATCGCTGGTGCATTTTTACGAAAAAATAAAAGCCGATATGCCGTTTATTAAAAAGGTAATCACGGTGGGTCAAGTTGACGGTTATGATGATTTTAATGGATGGATTAATTCAAAACCGACCGAGCTTAAATCGGCGCCGACCGATCGTGATGATTCGGCGTTTTGGCTTTACTCTTCCGGTTCAACAGGTAAGCCGAAGGGGGTAGTTCATTTGCACAGAGATATTCCGTTTTCAGTTGAAACTTACGCCAGGACAATACTCAATATAAAAGAGAATGACATTTTATTTTCAGCGGCGAAGCTATTTTTTGCCTATGGACTTGGCAACGGGCTTTATTTTCCATTGACAGCCGGCACAACTACTGTACTTTATTCTGAAGCGCCTGCCTCAGAGGCAATGTATGAGACTATCAACAGGTTTGATGTAACGATATTTTTTGCCGTTCCGACACTATACGGGAGAATGCTTCAAATCAAGGGCGATCTTGGAAGGGTAAAGAAATGTATTTCTGCCGGTGAACCTTTGCCGCAGCCAATATACGAGCAGTGGTTAAACCGTTTTAATGTTGAGATCAATGATGGTATTGGTTCCACAGAAATGCTCCATATTTATATCTCAAATCGGTTTGGGGATATTAAACCCGGATCAAGCGGAAAGCCCGTAGATGGATATGATGCTAAAATTGTAGATGAATCGGGAATGGATCTTCCTGAAGATCAGATCGGGACTCTAATGGTCAAAGGCGGAAGTAGGACTGCCCGCTACTGGAATATGGAAGATAAGACAAACGCTGCAATGATTGGGAAATGGTTCAACACGGGCGATAAATATTGTAAAGATAAAGATGGCTTTTTTTATTATGCCGGGCGAGCTGATGATATGCTTAAGGTGGGAGGTATGTGGGTTTCTCCTGCGGAGGTTGAAAGTCATCTGATTTCGCATCCGTCTGTTCTTGAAGTTGCAGTTATAGGAAGAAAAGACAAACAGGGCATGGTTAAACCTATGGCATTTGTTGTAACAAAGGCGGATGTAGATGGAACTGATGCACTTGATAAAGAATTAAAGAAGTTTTGCAAAGCTAAAATAGCTCATTATAAATATCCAAGATGGATAAGATTTGTAGATGATTTGCCAAAAACTGCCACGGGAAAGATTCAGCGATTCAAACTCAGGGAGATGATAGGTGAAAATATTTGATGTACATGTTCATGTAGGCGATAAATTTGCCTGGAAAAATGAAGTATTCAATTATCTTATGCTGCTCGGGGAAAAATACGAAAAACGGCTTTATGATGATAAAGGCAATCAGGTTGATAGCGAGCTTCATAATATTATGATTGAAGAGGGGGTCAGCCATGCAATAATTTTGCCTGAATACTCACCTAAAATTGCATGCCTGCATCCTGTTGAGCGGGTTCTGAAGGTCTCTGCGAAATATGATGAGTTTATACCGTTTGGGGCATTGAATCCGCATCTCCATAATCCCATAGAAGAATTTAACCGGCAGCTTGCGTTGGGTATAAAAGGACTCAAACTTCATCCGGTTCATTGTGAACATTATGTAAATGACAGTGTGCTCTACCCTGTTTATGAAGAATGCAACAACTTGAACATTCCGGTTATGATGCATGCAGGTACCTCTATATTTACCGGTTCAAAGATGAGATATGCAGACCCTTATACCTACGATGATGTTGCGACCGATTTTCCTGATCTGACAATTATACTCTCCCACGGAGGAAGAGGTTTTTGGTATCATCAAGCTGAATTTATGATAAGAAGACATAAAAATGTTTATATTGATGTTTGCGGCCTGCCTCCAAAAAATCTACTTAAACTGTTTCCATCGATTAAACGATTTCCGGAAAAATTCCTTTTCGGGACCGATTTCCCTGCTGTGCCGGGCATTAGGACAAATGCTGAGGCAGTCTACCGGCTGGATCTATCTGCTGAGACTAAATCACTTATCTGCTACGAAAATGCGGCAAGGCTATTTTTATAACTCTAGCGTATTCTCGATAATTTAATGCAAGTTTCCAATATTTGGCACCTTAAATCAGAGGACTAAAACCCGATGCCAATATTTAGTTTATAGACAAATTGACAAACAGGAGTATATTGACGGCAAGAGGGTGCCGTGATATAAAATTAATATCTCGATAGATTTTAAACTATTAGGAGATGGGTATGAAAAAAATACTGGAAATAGGAGAAAAACACTATTTTGGGCATAATTCCACCGGTAATTTTAAATGTGAAAATTTTATATTAATTTTTTGTTGGGATGATTAGATAAAAAAACAGATTTTGTTTTTATAAATAAATTTTATAAATAAATCTTTTGATAAAATTTATTAGTGAAACTTTTACAAATGGAAATTGTAAAAATCACTTAAACTAAATTCTTTTATACAAATAAGAGGTAAAGTTGGATATTACACAATTGAATGAAAAAATTAAGAGTGAAAGTAAATTTGTCGATATCCTTTTTAGTGAAATCGGTAAAGTTATTGTTGGTCAAAAAGAGATGGTTGAACGGTTGGTGATTGGCCTTTTGGCGAACGGTCATATTTTACTTGAAGGAGTACCCGGCTTAGCAAAAACACTTGCCATCAAATCATTAGCGGCTTCAATGAAAGCCAAATTTCAGCGAATTCAATTTACTCCCGATTTATTACCTGCCGATTTAATAGGAACAATGATTTATAATCAAAAAGACGGGAATTTTACGATTAAAAAAGGTCCCATTTTTGCCAACTTTATTCTTGCCGATGAAATAAACCGGGCACCTGCCAAAGTTCAAAGTGCACTTTTGGAAGCAATGCAGGAAAGGCAAATTACGATTGGGCATGAAACATTTAAACTTGAAGAACCTTTTCTCGTACTTGCCACACAAAATCCGATAGAACAGGAAGGTACATACCCGTTACCGGAAGCCCAAGTAGATAGATTTATGCTGAAAGTGAAAATCACATATCCGGATAGAGGAGAAGAATTGGAAATTATGCGTCAAAATGTTAATGGAATTGATAAAATAATAAATCCTGTAATTGAGCCTTCCGATATATTGAAAGCGCGTAAACTTGTATTTGATATATATGTTGATGAAAAAATTGAAAAATATATTTTGGATATTGTTTTTGCAACTCGAAACCCGAAAGAATTCGGTTTAAATAACTTAGCAGGTTTGATTAATTACGGAGGCTCTCCAAGGGCAACAATTAATTTGGCTCTCGGAGCAAGGGCTATGGCTTTTATTAAAAGACGCGGTTATGTAATTCCGGAAGATGTCCGTTCAATTTGTATGGATGTTCTTAGGCATCGTATCGCAGTAACTTATGAGGCTGAAGCCGAAGAAATTACTTCTGAAAAAATTATATCTGAAATTTTAAATAAAGTTGAGGTGCCGTAAAAATCGGTTTAAATTTAACCGGTACTTTTGCCGTCTACAGAAATTTTCCACGCTCGACGAAAAACAATTTTTCAAATTCAAGTGTTTTTTCTAAACAAAATCAGAAGAATATATAAGAATTCTATTATCAAAAAAGATTCGGCTAAGTACTGTTGTTCAAGCATTCTGTTTGTTCAATTTTAGCAGTAAATTTAAAAACAATTATGTTGACTAAAGAATTATTAAAACAAGTAAGACAAATTGAAATAAAAACACGCGGCGTTGTAAACGAAGTTTTTTCGGGTGAATACCATTCTGTTTTTAAGGGACGCGGTATAGAATTTTCTGAAGTACGCGAGTATCAACCCGGCGATGACATTCGGACCATCGATTGGAATGTAACCGCAAGGTTCGGGCATCCCTATGTAAAGGTGTTTGAGGAAGAAAGAGAACTTACGGTTATGCTTTTAGTAGATTTGAGCGGCTCGATGATGTTTGGCAGTATCGATAAAACAAAGCAAAACGTTGCTGCCATACTTAGTGCAATACTTGCTTTTTCGGCAATGAAAAATAGTGATAAAGTCGGTTTAATACTTTTTACAGACCGGATAGAAAAATTTGTACCGCCTAAAAAAAGTAGAAGTCACGTGCTTCGGATTATACGCGAGGTTTTGTCATTTGAACCGCAAGGCAACAAAACCGATATTAAAGGAGCTTTAGAATATTTTAATCATTCTATTAAAAAGAGAAGTATCGCTTTTTTGCTTTCGGATTTTGTTGATGACGGATACGATAAAATATTGAAGATTGTTGGAAGAAAACATGATTTAGTGGGAATTTTAATAAAAGATCCGCGGGAAGAACAATTAATAAAAACCGGACTGGTTAAATTTAAAGATGCCGAAACCGGAGAGATACGATTTATAGATACAAATAATAAAAAAGTTCAGCAAGAATTTTACACTTATTTAGTTCGGCAAGATGAATATAGAAAGCAGTTATTTATTGTAAGTCGTTTAGATGTAATTAATATCAAAACGGGAAGCTCTAAATCTTTAGATGTAATTAGTATCGAAACCCAAAGCTCTTATAATAGTGATATTAAACTTAATATTAAACCTTTGATTAACTTTTTTAAAAAGAGGAAAAAGAGATGGTAAAAGGCTTTCGAAAACTAATTCCTCTTTTGTTCATTTTATTTTCCTTAAAGATTTATGCGCAGTCAATCGAGGTTCATGCTTTCACCGATACAACTAATTATTTGATTGGTGATTATATTCATTATAAAGTGCAGTTAAAATATGACAAATCATTAAAAGTTTTTTTCCCCTCTGTTGAAGATTCAATCAAATCTTTAACATTTATCGAACAAAAACCTGTTATTCGTCAAGATAACAACGGAGAAATTATTGAAATTCATAATTATGTGTTTTCTAAATATGATTCCGGTAAAGTGACTATCCCGTCTATTTCAATACCATATTCAAGTAGTAACGGTAAAATTAAATCGATAGTTAAAACCAATAAAATAGAGCTTACAGTAAAAACTTTGCCTGTAAATATGAAGGATAAAATACAGGATATTAAACCTCCTTTAAAAATAAATTTTAACTGGTTGTTTGTTATTATTATTGCTTTAATTATTATAGTGCTGTTATTTGCCGCATATTTTGCATACAATTACTATAAAGAAAAACATAAAGTAAAAACAAAAATTATCGAAAGAATTATTATTCCCCCTCATAAAACTGCTCTTAAACAATTAAACGAATTGGAAGAAAAGAAACTTTGGCAGCAGGGTAAAGTAAAAGAATATCACTCTGAAATTACAAACATAATTAGAACCTATTTCGAAAACAGATTCAATTTTATTGCGATGGAAATGCCGTCTTCCGAAGTTTTAGATGAATTGAAAAAGATAAAAGAAGCAGAACCTATTTTTGAAATTACATATAAATTTTTTAACAATGCCGATTTAGTAAAATTTGCAAAATTTAAACCGATGCCGTCGGTAAATGAAGAAATGATGAAGCAGGCATATAATATTGTTCAGCAAACAAAGAGCGATGAAGAAACAATAGTTAAACAAGAGGTTGTAAATGTTTAGTAATGTAACTTTTGCGTATCCGTATTTCTTTTCGCTTTTCATTTTTATACCGATAATGATTTTTTGGTATTGGAAGAAAAACAAGAAATCCACACCGGAAATTGCGTATTCGTCATTAAAACCTTTTAAAAATATAAAACCTACTTTAAAAGAACGATTGCGGCATCTTCCGTTTATTTTGAGATTATTTGCCGTTTCGTTTTTAATTATTGCATTAGCCCGTCCTCAATCTTTTGCTACCGGTGAAAATATTTACACCCAAGGTATAGATATTGTTATGTTATTGGATATTTCGGGCAGTATGCTTGCCGAAGATTTTGAACCCAACCGGCTTGAGGCTGCAAAAAAAGTAATTGACGAATTCATAAATAAAAGGAAATCGGACAGAATTGGACTTGTTATATTTGCCCGTCAAAGTTTTACACAATGTCCTTTAACTATTGATTATGGAGTGCTTGAAAATTTATTAAAACAAGTTAAAGAAGGTATGATTGAAGACGGAACTGCTATTGGGAATGCAATTGCTAATGGTGTTAACCGTTTGAAAGACAGCAAAGCAAAAAGCAAAATAATGATATTATTAACAGACGGTGTAAATAACAGCGGAGAAATCGATCCGATTACGGCGGCACAAATAGCAAAAGAGTTCGGGATAAAAATTTACACAATAGGAGTTGGTACAAAAGGCGAAGCTCCTTATCCGATAATGACGCCGTTTGGTAAAAAATATCAAATGATGCCCGTTGAAATAGATGAAAATACACTCAGACAAATTGCAAATATCACAGGCGGAAAATACTTCCGTGCAACAAACAATAAAACTTTAGAAGATATTTACAAATCAATTAACAAACTGGAAAAAAGCAGTATAAAAGTAACATCGTATCGAAATGCCAGCGAGCTTTTTTATCCTTGGGCTGCTGCGGGACTTTTTTTACTTGTTCTCGAAGTTATTCTTTTAAATACTTATTTGAAACGTTTACCGTAAATGGAATTAAAAAATTATGTTCAGATTTGCACATAGCGAGTATCTTTACTTATTATACACTTTGCCGGTATTGATTCTGCTTTTTTGGTATTATCAATATAAGAAAGGCAAAATGCTGAAGAAATTTGCTCAAAATAAAATGCATAAAGTACTTTTTCCTATGAGAAGCAAAATAAAGTCATCGTTGAAATTCGGGATGGTTTTGTTTTCCATAATACTGATAATTTTCGCATTGGCAAATCCGCAGTTCGGTTCTAAGATAGAAGAAGTAAAACAAGTAGGTATTGATGTGTATATTCTTTTGGATGTATCGCTTAGTATGACTGCACAAGACATTAAGCCAAGTCGTTTGGCAAAAGCCAAATATGAAATAGCTCAATTAATTCAAAAATTAAGAGGTGATAGAATTGGCTTGATAGTTTTTGCCGGTGATGCATTTATTCAATTTCCTCTTACTTCCGATTATTCCGCCGCAAATTTATTTCTTAATGCGGTAAGCACACATTCCGTACCGGAACCAGGCACGGCAATTGCACCTGCTATCGAATTAGCAGTAAAATCGTTTAAAAAAGATACCAAATCGGAAAAAGCAATTGTTTTAATTACAGATGGTGAAGACCATCAGGGCGATTTGAAACAAGCGGTTAATGATGCCGTAAAAAAGGGAATATTAATTTATGCAATCGGTATGGGGTCTCCTAACGGTGTGCCGATTCCCATTTTTGATGCTTCAGGGCATCAGATCGGTTACAAAAAAGATAGACAAGGTAATGTTGTTCTTACAAAATTGGACGAAGCTACTTTGAAAGAAATTACTTCGTTAGGAGGAGGTAAATATTACCATGCTTCTAATAGTGAAAATGAATTACAAAAAATTTATAACGATTTATCGAAACTTAAAAAGACCCAATATGGTTCAACTAAAATAACAGACTATGTAAACAGATTTTATTATTTGTTAATTCCTGCAATTATTTTTTTGATATTGGAATTTTTTATTTCCGAAAGAAGAACGAAGCTATTAATGAAATTTGATAAATAGAAAAAAATGATAATGAAAAAAATAAATATTACAATAATTTTTACAATATCATTATTGTCAATTTTACCGCTTGTTACTAAGGCACAAAGTTTCCGGAGCCTTAATAATAATGGGGTTGAAGCTTATAAGAACAAAAAATATTCCGACGCTGAAGTCAATTTCAAAAAAGGTTTGGATAAGAATTTTAATTCGTTTGTTGCCCATTTTAATTTGGGTGATGCACTTTATAAACAAGGCAGATTTAATGAGGCTTTAAAAGAATATAAAAGCGCTTTGGCTCTTGCAAAAGATAATTACCAAAGATCTAAAGTTTATCATAATATCGGCAATACGCTGCTTAAAGCTAAGCAGATAAAAAAAAGCATTGGAGCTTATGCAAATTCACTGAAGCTGGATCCTACGGATTATTCGACAAAATATAATTTAGCTTATGCTCTTAATTTGTTGAAGAATAAAAAGAAAAATAAAAACAGAAAAAACAATAAGAAAAACAATAAAAATCAAAAAAACAAACAAAAACAAAATCAGCAGCAGAATAAAAATTCTCAAAACAAAGGAAATAAACAAAAGCAGAAAAATAATCGGCAGCAAGCTCAAAATAAAAAGAGCCAAATTTCGAAAGCCGAAGCTTTAAGAATTTTACGAGCATTAAAAAATAACGAAGCTAAACTTCAAAAAAAATTAAGAAGAATGAAAACTAAAAAGAAAAGAGGGGTAAAAGATTGGTAATTTTTTCTAATATCAATATTAAGTATTTTTATTATTTAAGTTAAAAATATTCTTTTGATGATGGTTAATAAAATTAGACAAATATTAATTTTCATATTGTTTATCGTAACTGCAGAAGTTAATTATGGACAAGTTTTTAAAGCTTCCGTTGATAATACGGTAGTTAGTCAATATCAGCAATTCCAGGTTTATTTTGAATTTAACGGCGGCAATATAAATTCATTATCGGCATTTCGCGCACCTTCATTCAAAGGATTAAATTTATTAGGCGGTCCCAATCAATCATCCAGCATGCAAATAATAAACGGACAAGTTTCAAGTTCGCTAACATATTCGTTTATTTTGCAGGCGTTTAATACCGGTAAATATACTATCGGAAGTGCTTCGGTTTATTATAAAGGTAAAAAATATACAACTAAACCGATTACTATAACGGTAGTAAAAGGCAAAGTAAAACAAAAAGCAAAAGTTAAAACAACAGCCGGTGCTCAACAAGAAGAATTGGCAAAAAGCGTTTTCATACGGGCAATTTCAAGTAAACGAATAGTTAAACAAGGTGAACAGGTAACCGTTATTTATAAGCTTTATACAAAGTTGAATATGTCGTCTCCTTCAATTGCTCAAATGCCCTCGTTCAAAGGCTTTTGGGTTGTTGATTTAAGTATCCCGCAAACAATTAATTTTCAAATTGAAATGTATAACGGGGAAAGGATTAGAGCTGCGGTAATTAAAAAAGTAGCGTTATTCCCCACAAAATCGGGGAAATTTACAATCACACCATTTGAGCTTAATATCCCTGTTTTGATTAGAAGACGAAGAACAGGGAATAATGTATTCAATAATTTTTTTAACGACCCGTTTTTTAGTCAACCTCAAACAATAAATTATTTGGCGAAATCCAACTCGGTAAATATTAAAGTTGAGCCTCTTCCTTCAAAAAATGTACCCTCTTCTTTTAAAGGTGCTGTAGGTAAATTCAATCTTACTTCTTCGATTGATAAAAAACAGGTAAAAGTAAACGGTACGTTAAATTTGAAATTAACAATTTCCGGTACCGGAAATATTCAATTGATTGATATGCCTGATTTAAATCTTCCGGCGGGTTTGGAAAAATATGAGCCGAAAACTTCCGTATCGATAAAAAAACAGAATATTGTTTCAGGCAGTAAAATAGTTGATTATTTAATAGTACCGAGAACTCCGGGTGATAAAATTATCCCTTCCGTTAAATTTACATATTACGATGTTTATCAAAACAGATATGTAACGTTATATACCCCTGAATACAAGATAAAAGTCCTAAAAGGCAAAACCGCTTATGTTTCCGCTACTCCCGGCTTTTCTAAAGAGACGGTTAAATTATTGAGTGAAGATATTAGATTTATAAAAACATCATCATTCAAATTGGTTAAAAAAAGTAGTCTTTCAACATTTCCGGTATGGTTTTGGTACTTTACAATTATTCCGTTTATTTTATTACTAACTCTATTGGTTATTAAAAAGAGAAAAGATAAATTAGCGGGAAATATTCAATTAATGCGTTATCAGAAAGCTGAAAAAGCGGCTAAATTGAAATTGAAAAAGGCAAAGCAAGCTCTTTCGGAAGGTAACTCAGTTAAATTCCATAATGAAATATCCAAAGCATTGTTCGGTTATTTAGGGGATAAACTGAACTTACAAGTTTCGGAATTTACATTAGAACGTGCTGTAACGGAATTGGAAAAACGAAACGTAAATGATACTTTAATTAAAAAAGTAAAATCAATTGCTGAAGAATGCGAGTTTGCAAGATTTGCTCCGCAAAACAGTACTGCTAAAACAAATAAAAATCTTTTTGACGAGACTGTTAAGTTAATTATTGAAATAGAAAATAACGTTAAGTTGAGAAATAAAAAATGATTAAAAGAACAGGAACAATAATTTTAATTTTATTTACTTTTTCTTTGTTTATTCCGATTAATAATTTTGCTTCTAAATTGGATAATTTAATAAAAAAGGGCAACGAGCTATATCAAAAAGCTCAATATAAAGAAGCGGTTAAATTTTACAGACAAGTATTAAATAAAGGATATGAAAGTTCAGGGTTATATTATAATTTAGGCAACGCATATTATAAAGAGGGAAAACTCGGCTATGCAATTTTAAATTATGAAAAAGGTCTTAAATTAAATCCTAATGACGACGATTTAAATTATAATTTAAGAATTGCACAAGCTCACACAATTGATAAAATAAAAGAAGTACCTCAAATTTTTATTGTGAGATGGTGGAACATTTTTTTAACATCACTCACTGTTAATGGCTGGGCTGCTGCGGTTATTGGGTTTTACATACTCTTCCTTGTTTTTATAGGTGCTTATTTCCTTTCTCATAAAAGGAAAATTATAAAATTTGCTTTTTATTTTGGCGGACTTGATTTAATTGTATTGATATTTTCAATTTCTTTGTTAATTGCACGAATTAATTATGATGCAAATAATGAATTTGGAATTTTACTTAAACCTGTCGTAACTGTAAAACAATCGCCCGATTTAAAAAGTGATAATGCCTTCGTTATTCATGAAGGTGTAAAATTTAAAGTTGAAGATAAATTAAATAATTGGACTAAAATTCAACTTTCCGACGGGAAAATCGGATGGCTCCCTAAAGATACTTTTGGTGCAATATAATAAAGATTTTTTAATAAACTTTATAATTATCCGATAAAACCAATAGAACACTAATAACACATCCGTTTATCATTAGAAAAAGATTTACACTACTTGTAAAAATTTGAATAAGAACTTTTACTTAATTAAGTTTAGACATCAATAAATTTTTTATGGTGCTTTACAGCTTAAGGGGGTGGAATAAAATAAGTTATCGAATTACAAC
>CAZXJG010000003.1:0-23012 GCA_964640985.1 uncultured Melioribacteraceae bacterium
ATTGAGCTAAGAGAGACTTCCCATCCTCAGCCTTCCAGGGGAGGTCTCATAGTAAAAGTTAAAGCCTGTGCCATCTGTAGTACTGATGTAAAAATGTACAGGTTCGGCTACTCGGCAGCTAAACTTCCCTTAATCCCCGGGCATGAGCTAGCAGGTACCATAGTTCAGGTGGGGGAGAATACCCAGGGCTACCAGGAAGGCGACAGGGTAGCAGTAGCCCCCAATATTCCCTGTGGGAGGTGTTTTTATTGTCAAAGAGGCATGCAGACCTCTTGCGAGAAACTACAGACTATAGGTATTCATCGAGATGGTGGTTTTGCCCAATATGTAGCCATTCCCGCTCAAGCGGTTAAACAGGGATGCGTTATGCACATTTCTCAAGGTATCTCTTTTGAGGAGGCAGCTCTAATTGATCCCGCTTCCTGTGCTATAAACGCGGCTGAGCTTTCCCGGATAAAGGTGGGGGATGTGGTAGTAGTAATAGGGGCGGGACCGGTTGGATGTCTTAATGTGGAAGTATCGAGAGCTTTTGGAGCTGAGAAGATAATATTGGTTCAAAGATCTTTATCCAGGCTTAAGGAGGCTGAATTTACTGGAGCCGATGTCTATGTTAGTCCCCTAAAGGAAGACATAGTAGAAAGAGTTACGCAAGAGACAGAAGGAAGAGGAGCAGATGTAGTAATAGTTGCCTGCGGCTCAGGCGGGGCTCAAGAAGATGCTCTTAAGATGGTTGCCAGGAGAGGAAATGTAAATTTATTTGGAGGCCTGCCTAAAGACAGTCCTTTTATTAAGTTCAATTCCAACGGCGTTTCTTCCCAATTTGCCGGATGCAATAAGTGCGCTGCCGGTACCGAGAAACGGATCGAAAACCCAGCCGTTTTCCTTTGTAAAAAATGATATAAATTCTTCAACAAGGCTTTCGGGAAATTTTGCCGGATGAAGAATTTCATTTCCTTTTCTCGGCGGCGGCTTATGAATAAACCAAGATTTTGTAAATTTTATCCATTCCTTACCCGTTAAATCATTTAACTTGTTTTTGATGTTATATCTTCCCCGTTCACCTAAATCGATATAATTATTTTTATTTTTCATTGGCATATTTTATTAAATAGTCATTTTAATATTTTTTCATACCGCCAAAAAACTCTTGATACAGGCGATTTAACATAATGCATATAAAAAGGAATAGGTCCAACCCATGGAATAATAGATTTTTTAAAACCCTGTTTTTTCATATCAGCCATACAACGTTTAAGTAATATTCCGCCTATTCCTAAACCACGCGCGGCTTTGTTTGTTCCCATCGGTCCAAACCAGCCTGTCGATTTGTTGTTGGTTTCGTAGGCGGAAAACGCAATTATTTTGCCATCTTTTTCCGCTATATGAAGTGAAACCGGATTGTTTTTAAATGCAGATTTTACTTCTTTAATCCAGGCTTTAAAATTGTTTTCCAGCCACAAAATTATTCTATTAAAATCTTTTGTACTTGCACGGTAAATTTTTACTCCTTTTTGTGAAATTTCTTCTTCTAATCCGGTTGTTTCAAAACTTTGGTTTTCCAAATTACAAATAAGGTTGGAAGTATCGTCAAATTTAACGTACCCGTATCTTTCAAAAAAACATACGGCATCGGTATAAAAAGGGTCGATGCCCGGCATAAAATAATTGGGATAAGATTCACAAAGACGAATTTTTGTAATTGCTTTTAACTGCAGTTTTTTTTCTATTGTCAAATAAAGCTCCGAGCCGATTCTTTTAAGCCGCCATCCGGGTAAAACTGCGAGAAACTTTATATAACCCATATCACCTTCTTCTCTTTTCCGTATCAGCCCCATTACAAATCCGACTATTTTGTTATTTTTATCTTCCGCAACAAGAGTGAGTTCAGGGTCAAAATCTTCATCTTCAATTATGTTTTCTTTAATTAATTTTTCGTTAAAATAATCTTGCGGCATACTTTTACTCAGCAGCATTCCTATTTCTGTTAAATCATTTCCAACTATTTTGCGTATATTCAATTTATTTTTCATAAACTAAATGAGAAAAAATTTGAGTATAATCCTAAGGAAACCTCCGAGAAATTTACCGGATTTTTGTTGAGCATGAGATTATATCTATATTTAATGAACAAAGTAAATGAATCATACAGTTTTGTAATTCCAATTGAAAGCTCAATACTTATTCCATTTTCCCCTTCAAAATTCGTAATATAATCAATTCCCGGCGAAAGAAATTTAAAAGGTGAAAAAGGGATAACCTGCTTGTATCCGAAACGTAAAAAGTTGTTTTTTGTTGCGTTGAAAAGATAGGAATATTCCAAATCGAAATAACCGATAGGATAAACGCTGCTTAATGAATTAAAAGAGAGCAAAGGCAGTTCTTTAGAAAGTGTAAAATAACTTTTCCCGTTTAACACAGCTATGCCTGGTGATGGAATACTAAAAATCAGACCGCCCAAACAAATTGTTGAAAATACACCGGGACTTTTACCTATCAGTTGTTTTTCTTTATAAGATAATTCCAACTCATATTCCTCCGATTCTGTTTTTCTGCCGTCTTTATTAAACACAATTATTTTATAGGGAACAAACAACGAGTCGAATGAATAATTAGATAAATTCAGTTGAAATTTATGATTCTCCGTTAGTTTGGAAGAAATCGGGAAATAATATTTGTTGTCGAAGAACAGCTTGGATGTAGAGCTATCGCTTGTAAAAAAGGTTAAATGGAATATGTACGGCTGCTCAACCGTAACGTATGAATCGATAACGTAGATTTCTATTTTACTTGAATCGCTTTGATTTTGAGCATGGATTATTAATTGAAATAATCCGAATATCAGCACAAATATAAGTTTAGTTTTTCCCATTAAAAAGTTCATCAATTTAATAATTATAATTAGCAAAGTTATTATAATTTATTTAAGTAGTCGAATTTAAAATATTACATATTAAAAAGGCATAAAAAAGTAACTAATGAATGTGAAGAAAATGAATTGCACAATGAGATGCAGTATCATTTATTAAAAGTAGGAAAAGGACTTGGATATGATGTTATTGCCGCCAACAATGACCTTTCAAAATCTTATAATGATACTTCTTTTCCCTTTCTAAGTTTAGAAAAATTTCCAAAGCTAAATGTAGATCCGGATGTTCGGAAAACAATTCATCTTATTGATGTTGTTTGGTTTAAAAAAGAAACTAATAAAATTGTATGTGCCTTTGAAGTGGAAAAAAGCACATTTATCTATTCCGGAATTTTAAGACTTTCAGATTTGTCGTATTCATTGCCAACTGATAATTCAAAATTATATATAGTAGCGCCTGATAAGAGAGAAAAGGAAGTGAAATTACAATTGAATAGACCGGCAATAAAGAATGCTTCGATCAAAATTAAGTATATCTTATTTAATGAATTAAGAGAAAATTGTGATGCGCTTTGCAAGTTTGGCGAGAATTACGAAATTTTAGAAAAAATAGCCAAAATGGTCTAAATGATACTGTGAATAAAAAATCGTCATACACCCTGTATAGATTGACTCATTTTTATAAAGAGTATCGGAGGGCAGATGAGTGAAAAGCAACACTGTTATGTGTAAATATTTAACATTTGACTATTATCCGTCACTGGCGTATATTAGAGCGTGAAAATTATAGAAACTACTATATTTACTCGAAAGATTACAAATTTATTATCACCTGAAGAATATCGTATTCTTCAAAATGAATTAATTGAAAATTCTGAGAAAGGGAAAGTAATTCGAGGAAGTGGGGGTTTAAGAAAAATTAGATTTGGAATTCCCGGCAGAGGGAAAAGTGGCGGTGTACGAATTATTTACTATTGGATTGCAAAAAAAAAGAATTGTTTTGATGTTATTAGTTTATCCCAAAAATGAGCAAGATAATCTAACTTCAGACCAATTAAAATTATTAAAAACATTAGTTGAGAAGGAATTAAAATGAAGGATGAATTATTCAAAGAACTTCAGCAAAGTATAAAAGAAGGTGGAAGAATATTAAAAGGCAAAAGGAAAGCCGGGAGAGAATTTAATTTTATAAATCCTGATCCAAAAAAAATAAGAAAACAATTAGGACTATCGCAAAATAAATTTGCAAAATTACTCGGTATTAGTCCTGCAACTCTTCAAAATTGGGAACAAGGGAGAAGAAAACCTGAGGGCCCGGCAAAAATACTTTTAAATATTGTGGCAAAATATCCGGATGCAGTTTTAGATACGGTTTATCATCAATAATATAAATTACAGTTAACACTTGTATAGTTCTGAAATAGGTTAATCATTTTTATAAAAAATATAGGAGCAGACAAGCTGGACGGCGGGAGGAAAGTAACTCTGTTATATTACTAATTAGGGAAAGATAAAATAGAAATTATAAAACGTTTATCTTCACAATAAATAAACGTAATATAAACACCTACCCGTAATGGTTGGATTGTATCCTGTAGAATTATTATAAGCTATAAACCATAGTTCCTTGGAATGATAGAATATGTGGAATAATTAAAGTCGAAATTCTGAAAAAACATTTAATAAATGCAAAGATAAAAACGCTGGAAAATTACTTTAATGTGTAATAGCTTTTTTAGTAATCATTAAAATACAATTTTGTATTGCAAAATAACTTAAATAATTTTAGTTTATAATATAAGTTCAGACAATTTGAAATTGATAGAAAGATTGTTATTTAGGGGGTAGAATAGAATAACTTGTATATAATACAAGAATAAATAACTGTTATTAAATACATTAGGAGTTGTAATTCGATAACTTATTTTATTCCACCCCCTTAGGATGACTTAATTGATTATAAAATTCATAGGAGATTAAAGTAATGACAAATAAAGCTTTGAAAGAAATTATTAAGGATGGAGTTAAAGAGGCGCTAAAGGAAGAAAGACTTATGCTGTATGAAATAATTGTACCTTATGCATCAAAAAAAGATATAAATGAAATACATAAAAAGTTCGGTTCGCCCGATAAATACAAAGAAAAAGATTTTGTTGATATGACCGAGTGGACAATGAAATGAAAATCGAATTCAGTCGAAGCGCTATTAAATTCATTGAGAAATTGAAAGATGTAGATAAAGAAAAAGTCAGGCTGAAATTAAAATTTCTTTTAATATCATTAGGGGAACGAGGAATTATACCTTTTAGGGAACTTGATATTAAAAAATTAGACGGGAAATGGTCAGGATTTTTTAGGATGAGGGTTGGTAAAATTAGAGTGATTTTTAAAATTAATAAAGACAACCAAGTACTATTAATTTATGAGATTGATTTTCGGGGAAGTATATACAAAAAATAGAACTTGTCTTGAGCTAACTATTAAATTAAGTTGCAAATGTAACACAAATATAAACATCACAACATCAATACTGTTACTTTGTTATACGGTTCTAAAGAACAATATTTTAATAATGCAGTTGCTTTAAAAGAGTATCTTGAGTCTATCTAATGCATGCAAGTAATTATCCGCACAACAAAGGCACCGCACGGTCTATTTATGTTCTTTACAAATATTTTTTTGCCATTATTTAAATTATTTTCTAATCAGGAATTTATTTAAACTTATCTTAGTTTCAAAAATATTTTGTATATTTTTCTGACCTTTTTATGGCAAAATCATCCCCTTTATGAGAGTGAACTTATGGATGAATTAAATAAACATAGAGAATCTATTGCAAGTGCGCCATTATTTTCTGAGCTGAGCGCTGATCAATTGCGTGATGTCGTCTCTATCTGTAAACTCAAAAATTGTTCAAAACACGATATTTTGTTTAATGAGGGAGATTTATATTTAGGATTTTACATCTTGCTTGACGGATCTGTGAAAGTTTTTAAGACCACATCGGAGGGCGGCGAAACGGTTGTGCATATTATAAAACCTTTAACGGCGTTTGCGGACATTCCTTTGTTCGAAGGCATAGATTATCCGGTTAGTGCGCAATGCCTTGAAGATTGCCTTATTATTTTTATTCCGAAAGAAGAATTTTTAAAATTGATAAAAGAAAACCCTGAAATATCATTAAAAATGCTATCCGGTTTTGCAAAACGATTGAAATCATTGGTTAGCCAGATTGAAGACCTATCGACAAAGGAAGTAGTTAACCGACTGGCAAAATATTTAATTAAAGAGATAAAGTTAAAGAAAACGGGAAATATACCGGAGCCGTTTGTAAAGTTGACTATACCAAGATCAACAACGGCTTCATATTTGGGAACAGTTACAGAAACACTCTCGAGAGCCTTCCGCAAACTTCAGAACGAAAAGATTCTTAGAATGCACGGTAAAGTGATATTTATTCAAGATTTGAAAAGACTTAAAGAACTGGCAAAGTGATAAAAAATATCTTTGTTGATTGTTGAAATAACTTAGTCGTGTAAAAAAACTGCACCTAATTTATTTGTAAATTATTCTTAGCACTTTTTGAAACAATACATCAATACTGCTGTCAACTTTCAGATAGAATGGCAAGCAAAACAATATTGCCGTCAACTTTAGTTGACGGATTATAGGAAAGCCCCGCTGATACTGGGCTTTAGCCCCATTCTACGAAGCGGAAAGGCAATGTTGAAAATATTTGCTTTTGAAGCAAACTATTTTTGCCGATTGTGTTGCTATAAACTTTCTATTTATTTTAACGACAGATTCATAAAACGTCACAAATCTGACTTAAGTCAAGAAAAATTCCATTCTGCGGTATTAAATTTAAATTGTAAAAAAAATAATCATTAACAAGAAAGGAATTACAAATGTCATCTGAAATAAAAGAACTCGATATCCGACCAATTATTCCAAGGGAAAAACATCCGACAATATTTGCGACATTTGAAGCATTAAATAACGGTGAAGCTTTTCAACTTATTAACGATCACGATCCCAAGCCGTTATACTACGAAATGGAAGCTGAAAGAAAGAGCACTTTTGAGTGGGAATATGTTGAACAAGGTCCTGAAGTTTGGCGTGTGAATATTAAGAAGATTGCTTGAACAACTTTTAGAGAAAATCTAAAACGAGTAAATTTTATGATTACAAAAGATTTAAAAATATCTAAATTACTCGCTCAATATCCTCAGACTATTGATGTGTTGATAGAGGTCAGCTCACACTTTAAAAAATTAAAGAATCCAATATTGAGAAAGGCTTTATCCGGCAGGGTGAATGTTGAGCAAGCTGCAAGGATAGCAAACGTAGATGTAAACATTCTGCTCTCGAAGTTAAATAACTCAATCAACAAATTTTCGAAAGAAATAAATTCTGTAAATAAAAATGACGAAAAAACCGTTAAGGAGAATCATGAAATGCAGGGAAACCAATATAAAATTGACCAAAACAAGGTTGTAACTTTTGACGTAAGACCTATAATTGCCGGCGGAAAAGATCCTTTAAAATTCATATTAGCAAAAGTAAAAGAATTAAAGAATGATGAAACCCTTTTGTTAATAAATTCGTTTGAACCTATTCCGCTTTATACTGTGCTGGAAAGAAAAGGATACGCACATAAGATTGAAAAAGAAAATGATGTTTTCAAAATTTATTTTCACAAAGACAGCAAGTTAAATGCAGTTAAGGAAGAAATAAAATCACATAATAATGATGAGATAAACATTGCTGATTTTGAAAATATCATTGAAGTTGATGTACGCAACTTAGAGCCTCCCGAACCTATGATTAAAATTTTAGAAACACTCTCGAACATAGATAATAAAACCGCTTTGCTTATGCATCACCATCGTGAACCTTTGATGTTGTACCCTAAATTGGAAGAGCGAGGTTACCGGGCATTCTGCACCAAAATAAATGATGATTATTTTAAAATTGTGATAATAAAGAAAAAAGGATAGGACAAAGTATTGCAGTCAAATTCTATTGTTACAGCGTATGCGCCGCCTTTTAAGATAGTAGTAAAATATTTTATTGCTGCTTTAATTGATTTTGTGATTTTAAATTTTCTTTTAATGATAAATTACAAAGATATTACGGGTTTCTATTTCCAGCCGAAGATACTTGCCATCACCCATATGCTTACATTAGGTTGGATTTCAATGACGATATTCGGCGCAATGTTTCAATTAGTTCCCGTTGTGCTTGAGGTAAAATTATTCAGTGAGAAACTTGCCGACATCCAGTTTTGGGTTTTCTTACTTGGAATAACCGGACTTGTGACCGGCTTCTGGAATTTTGATACAGGTTTATATCTTAATATTTCTGCTGTTCTTCTTAATATTGCAGTACTGATCTTTGCAGTTAATATGGCAGGAACATTTATACATGTGAAAAAATGGAATATCACCGGATGGTACTTAATTTCAGCTTTAATTTATTTAATAATAACTGCAATTGCCGGGTTCTTGTTAGCCTATAATTTATGGCATCCCTATATTAGAATAAGTCATTTACATTATTTGAAATTACATGCTGAGGTTGCAGTTATTGGCTGGGTTACAATGGTGGTGATGGGCGTTTCTTATAAATTGATTCCTATGTTTACGCTGTCTCATGGATATTCGATTAAAAGCAGTAAATGGGCATTCTATCTAATTAATATAGGTTTGGTTGGGATCAATATTTTCTTCCATTTTAAGAATAATATGATTCAAATACTTGTCAGCACTTTGTTTATCGCGGCAGGCATTTCTTTCTTTTTATTTCAAGTATATTTGATATATAAAAACAGACTTAGAAAAAAACGGGATATAGGTATAAAATATTCGGCCTTTTCTTTTTATATGCTGGGAATTGTAACTCTATTCGGTTTGATTTTCTCATTCACAGATCTTAGTGAGATACCGAATGTTTATCTTATCTTCGGATATCTTGTCTTTTACGGGTATTTATCTATGTTGATAGTCGGACAAATGTATAAAATAGTTCCTTTCTTAGCTTGGTACCACAAATACAGCAGCAAAGTAGGACTTGAACCGGTCCCAATGCTGAAAGATATGTTCAACGAAAAGTATGCGCTGACGGGTTATTATTTAATGACGGCCGCGATTATTGTAACAACAGCCGCATTTATTTTTAACAGTCGAATTGCCTTACTTTTTTCATTTGGATTAATGTTTTTGGGTTCGCTGATTTTTACTTTTAATATCGCAACAATTTTAAGAAAGTAGAGGTTAAAATGATTTCAAAAGAGAAAGTATTAGAATTATTAAAAGGGGTGATTGATCCTGAAATAGGTTTAGATATTGTATCACTCGGTTTAGTGTATAAAGTTGAAGTAAACGAAGATTCAATTAATGTTACAATGACGCTTACAACACCGGGTTGCCCTATGCACGGCAGTATAACCGAGTGGGTTAATAATATTTTACTGCAGGCAGAGCCTGACAAAAATGTGAACGTAAACCTTGTTTGGGAACCGCGATGGACCCCGGAATTAATGACCGACCAAGCAAAAGAAAAATTGGGAATGTAAACGGTGAATAAATTATGTTTTCAATTTATTTGAACCGGATATCGGTTGCCGTTTCAATTTTTCAACGTTTCAGATCATTGCCATTGTACTGTTCTTTTATTTGATGTGGGGCGGAATTCGATCGGTAGGTAGTTATAAAAGGGAAAGGATGTTTTGTTTTATTCAGTATTCTAAAAGCTCAGAAAACAATTCCTATTGAAATGCCTTTATTACATCTTCCGGCGCGAAGTAATTCCTGGTTTTGGTTGTTAGATGCTTTTTACCGAAGACTACTTTAATTATTTTTTTATTTTTTAGAAAATGAATTTTTGCAATTTTATTATTCAGCAAACCGATAACTGAATTCAATTTGATGTTATCATTCCATTTAACTTCGCCTACAATGTAAACATCTTTATAAGCATCCTTTGAAATTAAATCAACTTCTACTTCTTTAGTCCAATATCTCTTCGCCCGGGTAAAATTACCATGTCTTCTAAAAAGAAACGGAATACATTTTCGGCATAACTCCTCATAGGTTTCAGATACATATTGATTAAAACCCTTCATCATTTTTTCTTTTACGATATCAATTTGTTCGGTTTCAATTAAAGTGCGGTTAGGTACAACATAATTAAAATAAAATCGTAAAAATGGATCTCCGATTTTATAAAGAGATTTTTTTGTGTTTTTCTCCAATTCGCCAAATGGAGTTTCTCTTCTTAAATATCCAAGTTCTGTTAATAACTGCATCGGTTTAGAAATATGAGTTGCCGGCTTATTTAACCGTCCGGCTATTTCAGATAATTTATTAGCACCGGAAGCGATTACGGATAAAATTGAATTACTTTGAATTGATGTTCGCATTTCATCTAAAAAAAGTATAATTGGTTCATCATAAAACAGTCCGTATTTATTTAGCACCAATTCAAAAACGGCATCATAAAAAGAATTATATTTAAATCGTTCCATCCAATACCTTGGCACTCCGCCCCATACTGAATATTCTTCGATTGCTTGTTTTGCCGTAACCCCCAACATCTCTTTTAAATAAAAGACTGAAAGGAAATCAACTTTAAATATCATCGATGATCTTCCATAAAGTGGTGCTTTAGAACTTTGAAATAGGTTTGTCATCATACTCTGAGAACTGCCGCAAAGAACTAAATTTATGTTATTAAGAGTACCAAGATCAATATGTTTTTGAATTATGCTGGGGAGTGAGGGAGCATTTTTAACGAGATATGGAAACTCATCCAGTATAAGAGTAAATTTTTTTGATAGTGATTTTAGAGTGGTAAAAAAGGTATCCCATTCGGGGATAATAATTTTATCAAACGCTTCAATTTTATCTTTCATCAGCGTTTGAAGAGCACTTATTTGTAAAGATGTTTCTCTTAAATCAGATAGGAAGTAAACATCGTTGCTCTTAATAATTTTACGTAATAAAGTGGATTTCCCAATCCGCCGCCTGCCATAAATTATTATTAAATTGCCTTTAGTCTTAAGAATATCCTTTATTTTCTTAATTTCTGTTTTTCTATTGTAGAACATAAGAAATCCTATAATTATGTTTCTCAAACATAATGTTTCTCAAACATAATATCAAATACTCAAAAACCGGTAACATTTATTCATGGTAATTAGTGAAATTAGATGCAAAACATTTAACCGCCGGGTTAATCAAGAAAAAATGTTTCCGCCCGCTTCATAATTGTCCCTAAAGTCCTGCCTCAATTCCATCCCGGTTTCCCTTAAAAAAATTAAGAAAAACTTAAATTGAATGTAACTAATAAAATCACTTTTTTAATAAGAAACATTAGCAATAATTATGAATATTCTTGTAAAGGAAAAAGAAATTATGTTTTCAACTTATTTGAACCGGATATCGGCTGTAGAGTTAACTACTACAATATTTCAGGCTTACGGGAATGTTTTATCACTCTATAAACATTGAACGAGGCAAAATTTATTTACGAAAATAGCTTAAAAATTGTGCGCAGGCAGCATTTAAAAATAATCCGGAAAGCAAAAATTGAATTTCTTATTAGAATTACTTTTATTACATTATTTTATTTTGATTCTAATAAGTATAACTTAATATTTGATTTAATAAATATTTACGATTAGATTTTATGGGAGAATACTCTTCTCTTGATTTGACGAATTACTAATTAAATAATATGAAAGCTTCGGATTTATTCATAAAAGCATTGGAAAACGAAGGCGTAGAATATATATTCGGGATCCCTGGTGAAGAAAATCTTGATTTTCTTAACTCCTTAAAAAATTCAAAAATAAAATTTATTCTCACTCGCAACGAACAATCTGCCGGATTTATGGCAGCTACTTATGGCAGATTAACCGGAAGACCGGGAGTTTGTTTATCTACACTGGGTCCCGGAGCCACCAATTTAGTAACAGCAGCGGCTTTTGCACAATTAGGAGCAATGCCTATGGTGATGATCACCGGACAAAAGCCAATTAAAAAAAGTAAACAGGGAAAATTTCAGGTTGTGGATATTGTGGACATGATGCGTCCGTTGACCAAATTTACACACAGAATTGTAAATGGAAATAACGTTCCTTCAATTGTACGAGAGGCTTTTAGGAAAGCGGCGGAGGAAAGACCGGGTGCTGCACATATTGAATTTCCTGAAGATATTGCAATAGAGAATGTTGATTCTAAAATTTTTGATATTCACCCAATCCTCAAACCAACTGCCGATGAAAATGGAATCGAACAAGGAGCTGATCTGATAAAGAAATCGAAAATGCCGTTGTTACTTTTCGGTGCGGGTACAAATCGAGGCGCTGTCTCCAATGCGTTAACACAATTCATTGAAAAAACAGGTATCTATTTTTTCAACACACAAATGGGAAAAGGAGTAATTGATGAAAGACATCCTTTATTTTTAGGAACCGCAGCATTGTCCTCGGATGATTTTGTCCATTGTGCGATTAAAAAAGCCGATTTAATTATAAATGTTGGTCACGATGTGGTTGAAAAACCTCCTTTTTATATGGGAAAAGGAGGGACAAAAGTAATTCATATTAATTATTCTTCCGCGGAAGTAGCTGATGTTTACTTTCCGCAATTGGAAATTGTAGGTGATATTACTAATACAATAAAAAGACTAACCGATTCACTTTCTAAACAACCGCACTGGGATTTCTCATATTATTACACCATTAAAAAAGAGGTGGATTCACACCTTTCAAAATATTTTGAAGATAACCGTTTCCCTGTTTTGCCGCAAAGAATTGTTAAAGCTGTAAGAGATATTTTACCACAGGACGGCATAGTTACTTTAGATAACGGTATTTATAAAATTTGGTTTGCCAGAAATTATAACGCTTATCAGCCTAACACTCTTTTATTGGACAACGCACTTGCTTCAATGGGTGCCGGACTTCCGGCTGCAGTTGCAGCAAAAACGGTTTACCCCAATAAAAAAGTGATTGCTGTTTGCGGTGACGGAGGATTTATGATGAATTCTCAAGAGTTGGAAACAGCGATGAGATTAAACTTAAATTTGGTAGTTGTTATATTAAATGATCATTCTTATGGTATGATAAAGTGGGAACAAGAGAGATTGGGTTTCGAAAATTTCGGACTTGATTTTACTAATCCTGATTTTGTAAAGTATGCAGAAAGTTATGGTGCTTCCGGATATCGAATATCGAGAACCGAAGAACTGAATGCTAAACTTGATGAATACCTTAATACCGCCGGTGTTCACATTATTGATATCCCTGTCGATTATTCGCTCAATCATACAATATTAAATAAAAGAATAAAGGAAAGAACAAGCACCCTTTAACAGATCTTTTTGATATTGAATTCGCAATTCCGCCTCTCGGAATTTTACATCAATTAGCCGAGGGTAATATAGAAGACGACATGAAAGAAGTACTGAAAATGACCGACAAATTAAAAGTAGAACTTCCTAAAATGCTTAAAGAACATAAAGCAATAGTTGCAGCTCTTGATAAATTAGTTAAGGCAGCAAAAGAAGAAAATCGTTTAATTTTCCATTCAAGTATTTTTAGGTTTAAGTATAACTCCTTTATTTTCTTGCCCGTTTATTTTTATTATTATCGGCTGTTTAAAATGTATATGACGAGTAAATACTTTTTCAGAGACAGGTGTTTGTTTTGCCAGCCAGTTCCAATCGATAAAACCTTCATTTCTATAACTATCAACGCTAAAATATCCAACTTTGAAGGAAGTTAAATTCTGAAAGAAATGAGAACCTTGTGAAGGCGTAACATTAAAATCCTTAAAATTCGCCTCAATTATTGTTTTAGCACCGCAAATTTGTTCCCAAGTAACAGGAATACCCAGCCAAGGATCAAGCGATCCCCAACGCCCAACACCTAAAAGCAAATAATGTCTCTTTTCATGTAACAAAAGTGAATTATATTGAGCAATTTCCAATGCAACTTCTCTGCTTTTTGACCTTTCAAATTTTAAACGGTTTACCATAATAATATCGTATATATTATCTACAACACCATTTCCCAATGCATTTTTACTTTTACAAATAATTTCACTTTTCGAATAATCATCAACATTTAATTCAACTAATTCATTGTTAATTACCAAAGGTCTTAATTGCAATAATGAAAATTCTTTCGGTTTATCTTTCGGAGTAGATAAATTTACGGCAAATTCAATTTCAACGGGTGAACCCATACCCCACTCACCCATTTTTAATATCAGTTCAATTATTTCGGGAAGTGGAAAAGTTTTATATTTTAATATAGGTGCAAGTGTAAATAACCTAACACCTTTGCGTGAAATACCATCATAGATAACATCGTTTTCCGCAGAATAAGTAGAGCCAGTCATAAAAAAAGTACCGTCGGCATCAGCCTCACCGATTTCATAGCTCTTTATTAAATCATCTTCAATTATGTGTGCTTTGTTTTTTGTTTTCGTCAAGTCCAATGCAAAAAAGTTTTTTTGGCTATATTTAAGTATATCGTCTACAGTTGCAAACTGCATCAAATGATTAGGATATTTAGGACAAAATCTTAAAACATTGCCCCCATCGGTTATGATTTTTCCCAATCCAAGTCCCACGGAAACAATTCCGTCCGACGCAGCTAAAGGATATATCGGATAAAAATTATATGAACGGGCAACTCCCGAAAACTCAGGATAAAACTTGCCATTGTGTTCCGATCCCACCAACTTTTGTACAATTACCGCCATTTTTTCTTCTTCAAGGCGATATGTTGTTATTTTCATATAGTCTTTTGTTTTGCGGTGAAAAGTTGATGCATAAACCAATTTTATCGAATTCATTAATTGATAAAGCCTAATATCCAAATCCGGATGATTATTCGGTATCATAAACGTATCGTAAACACCGGCAAATGGTTGCCCTTGCGAATCTTCGAGTAAACTTGAAGACCTGACGGCCAAAGGAGTGTGAATCATTAAGAGGAAAATGCTCAAATTTTCTAAAGCTTCGGTGGGAAATTTAGCTGCATTAACAAATCTTCTATCGAGTTCAACATCATCTTTACACTTAAGAGCAAACTCACGCAAATTATTTTCTTCAAGGAACGAATCAAATATTTCGGTACCGAGAATTACGGCAGAAGGAATTGCAATTTCAATATCTTTAAATTTATTTCTTAATTCAAAATTGCTTAATAAATAGTTTACAAAACCGAGACCGTGAGCTTTACCGCCTAACGAACCGCCGCCAATTCGTGCTATTGTAATTTGAGAATCAAAATTGTGCGGATTAAAATCGGATATTACTGCTCTTTGGCGAACTTGTCGGAACTTTACGATTGCAGAAATTAAATATTCACGTAATTCTTCAGGTGAAGAAAAATCGGAGACTTTTTGAGGTCTTAATTTATAAGCCAATCCGAATTCGGTTCTTGCTTTAAGCCAGTTGGAAAAGTGATTCCGAGAGGCATGATAAACAAGGCTTTCACCAGGGACCTCTTCTAAACCGGTTTCAAGTTCAGCTAAATTTCTTGCTCTTCCAACTTCTTCTCCTTTACTATTGCGGAAAATAAAATCGCCGAAACTAAAATTTTCTTTCATGAATTTTCTGAGATCCGTCAGAAGAGTCGGCGAACCTTTCAACAAAAATGAAGCTTCTATTTTATGAGCCAATACCGAATTTTCATGTACATTAGATTGGATTAATATCGGTACATCGGGAAATTTTTTTTTAATTTTTTTAGTAAACAGAAAACCTGCCTTTGGATTTTTAATTCCCTTTCGTTTAAAATCAACATCGGATATTATGCCGAGAATGAACTCCTTATATTTATTATAATAGTAATTTGCCTCTTCATAAGTTGAACAAAGAATAATTTTAGGACGCGCACGCATTCTGAGAAATTTATGTGAAAGATTTATGCCTTCGGATATCAAATTTTGAGATTGTTTTAATATTTCAGTATAAATAATTGGTAAATAGTATGAGTAAAAACGAACGTCATCTTCTATTAATAATATAACTTGAACGCCAACTTTTGCCGTATCATTTTTTATGTTCATCTTATCTTCAATAAATTTTACTATTCCGAGTATAATTCTATAATCGCCTTGCCAAATAAATACTTTATCAAAAAGCTCAACATCTTTACTTGAGATTAGTTCGATCATTTCTATATTATCGTAACCCAGTAATACAATAGGTGTTGTTATGCCGAGTGCTCTTATTTTTTTTACAAAGTCAGTTGTTTTCATATTTTCTATATGAAGCGTAACAATAATTAGATTAAAACGTTTTTCTTCTTTTGCTAATTCAATGGCTTTTTTCCCCGAAGAAACTTGTACTAATTCAGGAGGATTACTTAAATTAAGCCCGTGATACTCTTTTCGAACCAATTCATATAATCTTCCGTCTTCTTCAAAAATATAAGAATCGTATAAACTCGATACCAAAAGAATATCGCGCACACGAAACTGCATTAAATCACGAAAATCCTGAAACCGTGAGTATTTACTACGTTTGATAAATTTTCTACTGAATTGTAATTCTTCTTTTTGCATAAATATTTTATGATTATGGTTTTAAATAGTAGTAAAAAGTTATTAAATCTTTGAACAAAAGAAAAGCCGGAGCCAATCTTAAATAAGAATTGAATCCGGCAAAAACCAAATTACAATAAATTTGTCTGTTAAATTAAACAATACCTTGGTCTAACATTGCGTTAGCTACTTTTAAGAAACCGCCGATGTTTGCACCATTAACATAATTGCCAGGTGTTCCAAAAGCTTCTGAAGTATCAACACATGTTTTATGAATGCTTTGCATAATATGACGCAATTTGTTGTCCACCTCTTCTCTTGTCCAGCTATAACGCATACTGTTCTGCGACATTTCCAATCCGGATACCGCAACACCGCCTGCATTAGAAGCTTTGCCCGGTCCGTAAAGTATACCTTTATCCAAAAATAAATTTACGCCTTCAATAGTAGTAGGCATATTTGCTCCTTCAGAAACACAATATACACCATTGTTAAGAAGATTTTGAGCATCTTTTTCATTTATTTCATTTTGTGTAGCACTTGGGAATGCGCAATCTGCTTTATGATCCCATAACGGATTATAATCACGGTTCGGATCAACAGATGTATAAACTGCGTTAGGATATTTTTCCGTATATTCTTTAATTCTACCGCGTCGAACATTTTTCAGATCCATAACAAAAGCAAGTTTTTCTTCATTAATACCTTCTTCATCATAAATATAACCGCTTGAATCTGAAAGCGTTACAACTTTACCGCCAAGTTGATTGATTTTTTCTACCGTATATTGAGCAACATTCCCACTGCCGGAAACCAAACAAGTTTTACCTTCCAAAGTTTCGCCGTGAGAATCAAGCATTTCAGCAGCAAAATAAACCGAACCGTAACCGGTTGCTTCAGGTCTAATTAAAGAGCCACCCCAGTTTAATCCTTTACCGGTAAGAATTCCGGTAAATTCGTTTCTTAATCTTTTATACTGGCCAAAAAGAAAACCGATTTCCCTTCCGCCAACTCCAATATCACCGGCAGGAACATCGGTATTAGGACCAATATGACGGAAAAGTTCAGTCATAAAACTTTGACAAAACCGCATTACTTCGGGATCACTTTTGCCTTTTGGGTCAAAATCCGAACCGCCTTTACCACCACCCATTGGAAGTGTGGTAAGACTGTTTTTAAATACTTGCTCGAAAGCTAAAAATTTTAGAATGCCTAAATTTACCGATGGGTGAAACCGCAATCCGCCTTTGTAAGGTCCGATTGCACTGTTCATTTCAATTCGAAAACCGCGATTAATTTGTACCTCGCCTCTATCATCTACCCAAGGAATACGAAACATAATTACTCTTTCCGGCTCAACAATTCTTTCTAAAATTTTCGCTGCTCTGTATTCCGGATGTTTTTCCAAAACAAGACTAAGTGATTCTGCAACTTCAAATACAGCTTGATGGAATTCGGGCTGAGCAGGATTTTTAGCTTTTAAATTTGACATTAAGTTATTTACATAATCAGACATTTTAACTCCAAGTTTAGTTTTACTCTGTAGTTATTTAATTTGTGAAGCATAAAGATGAATATGGAAAGATGCTTACCGGGAGATATTACTATTGGATTATTGTTACATTCTTTTGCAGCAGTGTTATTTGGTATTCTTAAAATCCCAAATAGATTGAACAAAATTGAATTTTTATATTCAATCAAAATTCTACCCGCTATAAAGTATTTATAAATCCAAAATGGATAATAAGCTTCTTTTTTTATATTTAAATTTATATCCATTCATTTTTTTACGCAAGAAGAAAAATACATATTTGTAAAATATAAATACAATTTAAAACTTAAAATTTTGTTCTGAATTTTTTTAATTCGTTGTTTTAATAAAAAGTATTATGATTTTAAATACCTTGTGAAAAGTTTAATATATTAATTATCGAATTTATGTTCCCCTGCTGCAAGTTATACTGCAATTTCAAAGCTTTATGTATAAATTTTCTGTTCTTTAATCTCCCTTTTTTGAAAATCATATTTCTTTTAATAATTTATCAACCGGTTATTTTAAATAATTATTTTAATTGTTCCAATTTTTTTTAGAAGAAAAACAAATCACATAATAATTTTTTTTTAGAAATAATCAGGAGATAAAATGATAAACACAAGATTTTTTTCAAAAGTGGCAACTCTTTTTATAATGATATTCCTGCTCTTTTTCGGCAGCCTGTTTGCTCAAGGATTTAAGTTTGTTTCAATGTCCGATAGTCGCGGTAAATACAGTGGAGTAAATGATCCGATATTAAAAAAACTGATAAATAATATAATTACTACTCAAAAAGATGTTCGTTTTGTAGTATTTGCAGGAGATTTGGTAGACGGCAGCGATTATCATCCTCAAAAAACTTACAAACAACTTCTTCATTGGAAAAAAGTTATGCAGCCGATATACGACGACCCTAATATGGTATATCCGAAAGTATGGGTTACCGTAGGAAATCACGAAATTCGTACCCCGGAAGATGAAGCAAACTTCAAGAAGGCCTTTTCTTATTTACCGAAAAACGGACCTAAAGACGAAGAGGGATTAACTTATTCTTTCGATTTTATGAATACACATTTTGTTATGGTTGACACCGATAGATGGCATTATGGTAAAAAGGATAAATATAAAACCGGCAGAAGAGATTGGCATTATATAAAACATCTTAAATGGCTTAAAAATGATTTGGCAAACGCAAGAAAAAGAGGGATTGACAGAATATTTATTGTTGGTCATGAAATGCCGTTCCCGACCGGCGGTCATTTAGCCGACGGGCTCCCTTATCTTACAAACCATTTTACTCTTCCGTTAGATTCTACACGACTTTGGTATTTGCATCAAAGGGACAAATTTTGGGATTTATTAAAAAAGTATCATGTAACCGCTTATATATGCGGACATGAACACCTTTATTCCCGTGAATCTGTTGGTGGAGTGTACCAAATATTAACCGGCAGCAGCGGTGCTCCTAATTACCGTCATAATCCTACATATAAAGATAAAGGGAAACCAAAAAAAATTGGACAAGAGTTTACTTACGAGGAAGCTTTACCATATTATAAAATTCTCGGTTATAATTATGGACCAGGCGGGAACGGACAAAAATCGAAAGACTTTTTCGGGTTAAGGGCATATCACTACGCCGTATTTAATGTTCAAAAAAATTCGGTTGAGGTAAAGGTATATGGGATGCTGATAAAAAATAATTCGATGAATGCCGCTCAAGGAAAAATTAAATTGTTGGATAAATTCGTTATTAAATAATCGGCATTGCACCGGATGAGTTCGAAATAAGGTAGGTCAATTTTTTAATATCGAGAATTCATCCCGCCATTTCAATAGTTCATCTATATTTAGTGCCCTTTTAGTTTTTTCATATAAATAATATAAACCCAATTTTTTAAAAATTGGGTTTATATAAAACAAATAATTTTAAAGATTTTATTACTGCCAAGCAGTTCCATAAGCATCTCTTTTTATAAACTTACCCCTTCCCGGTTTTCCAAAAAACTCGTTATCTTCTACTATTATTTCACTGCGAGAGAGCACGGTTTCGGCATTACCTTTCATTTTTTTGCCTTCAAACATTGAATAATCGGTGCACATGTGGTGTGTTTTAGCGGAAATTGTATATTCTTTATTTGGATCCCAAATTACTATATCTGCATCAGTGCCAACGGCAATAGTACCTTTCTTAGGGTACATTCCGAATATTTTAGCCGGATTTGTCGAACACAACTCAATCCAGCGATTAAGAGAAATCCTTCCCTCACTAACACCTCCGTTGTAAAGCAACTGCAATCTATGTTCAATTCCAGGTCCGCCGTTCGGTATTTTTGTAAAGTTACCTATTCCGAGTTCTTTTTGTTCTTTAAAGCGAAACGGACAGTGATCGGTAGAAACAATTTGAAGCGTGTTGTTCTTGAGGCCCGCCCAAAGTTTACTCTGATTCCATTTCTCTCTTAATGGAGGGGAAAATACAACTTTTGCATCTTCGAACCCGGGTTTGTTCATATCATCATCAATTGATAGAAACAGATATTGCGGACATGTTTCCGCATAGACAGGTAAACCTTTATCTCTTGCTTCCGCAACTTTTTCCAAAGCATCGTTAGAAGATAAATGAACAATGTAAATAGGTGCACCGGCCATTTCAGCTAAAGCTATAGCCCTGTTTACTGCTTCCGCTTCGGCTGTAGTAGGGCGAGTTAACGCGTGATATATTGGTGCGGTTTTCCCTTCGGATAAAGCCTGCTGTACAATTACATCAATAACATTTCCGTTTTCTGCGTGCATACAGACGAGAGCTCCGGTTTTTAAAGTATGTTTTAATACTTTAAAAATTGTAGCATCATTCGACATTAAAACGCCCGGATAAGCCATAAATAATTTAAAACTGGTAACGCCTTCATTAACCATATCACTCATATCCTCAATATCTGCATCCGGCAGATCGGTAATAATCATATGAAAACCATAATCTATAGTAGCTTTGCCTTCAGCCTTACCCCACCAAGTATCTAATGCATTACGCATTTTCTTTCCTTTAGTTTGAATAGCGAAATCCACAATACTTGTAGTTCCTCCGAAGGCTGCCGCACGGGTGCCGTTCTCAAAATCATCGCATGAAGTTGTTCCTCCGAAAGGCATATCTAAGTGAGTGTGTATATCTATGCCGCCTGGGATTACGTATTTATCTTTTGCATCTAAAATAGTATCGGCTTGAATTTTTAGGTTTTTCCCTATGGTAGTGATTTGTTCTTTTTCAATATAGATATCCGCAAAATAGTCCTGTTCTGCGGTTAAAATTCTTCCGTTTTTAATTAAGGTTGACATGTTTTCTCCTTTAAGCTTTCAGCTGTCAGCTATCGGCTTTCAGCTTTTTTATTGAAATTACAAGCATCTTTTCTATTTCAATATTTTTCCTGTTAAATCTTTTGAATGTTCTGCATTTAATATTTAATATCAGAACATAGAATTAATAAATATTCTACTTCTGACGCTGAACCTATTGCTATTTGCAAAATCAGTACCGATCATCCCCAGTTAAATAAAAGCTAATTGCTGAAAGCTGACAGCTAATGAATTACAATTCCATGCTTTTTCTGAAATTCGGCTAAATTTTCCCAAGTTAATTCTTTGCCTTCATCTTGAAATTGCCGTACCAACTCATTCCAAGTTTTCTGTTCTACTCCTTCATCTTTTCTCACCATTGTAATGCAGCCTTCAACGGGACAAACAATCGAACACAAATCACATCCTACACAATCTTCTTCTCTAACGATAGTTTTATTGTGTCCATTTACCGGAATTAAATCAATACACTGATGAGCGCCGTCTTCGCAGGCGATGTAACATAAATTGCAGTGAATACACATATCCTGATCAATTCTAGCCGTTGTTTTATGAAGCAAATTGAAGTTACCGAAATCATCAATTTTCGGTAAAGATTTTCCTCTTACCTCATCTAAAGATTTAAATCCCTTTTCATCCATCCAATTGTTTAATCCGTCAATCATATCCTCAATTATTCTGAAGCCATGATGCATAACTGCCGTACAAACTTGAACTGATGAAGCACCGAGCAAAATAAACTCCAATGCATCTTTCCAATTATTTATTCCTCCGATACCTGAAATAGGCAGACCTACTTCATAGTCTCGTGCAACTTGTGATACCATGTGAAGTGCAATTGGTTTAACCGCCGGTCCTGCATAACCACCGTGACCACCTTTACCGGCAACAGAAGGTTTGATTTCAAGTGTATCCAAATCAATTCCTATAATACTATTAATTGTATTTATCAGTGAAAGTCCGTCGGCGTTTGCTCGTTTTGCGGCACGTGCCGGATAAATAATATCAGTAACATTTGGTGTTAATTTTACTAATACCGGAATTGTAGAAACTTCCGTTACCCACTCGGTTATCATTTGGCAATATTCCGGTACCTGTCCTACTGCTGCGCCCATTCCTCTCTCGCTCATTCCGTGAGGGCAACCGTAATTCAACTCAATTCCATCACAGCCTGTATCTATCGTTCTTTTTACTATATCCTGCCAAACTTCTTTTTTTGATTCAACCATAAGAGAAATAACAACTGCCCTATCGGGCCAATTTTTTTTTGTTTCGGCAATTTCTTTGAAATTTATATTGATGTGTCTATCGCTAATTAATTCAATATTATTTATTCCTGCCAACTTCATTCCGTTAACATCTAATCCTCCATATCGGTTGCAAACATTCATAACAGGTTCGCCGATTGTTTTCCAAACGGTACCACCCCATCCTTGCTCAAAAGCCTTGCAATTTTGATACGCAGAATTTGAAGGCGGTCCGGATGCCAGCCAAAAAGGATTAGGTGATTTTATTCCACCACAATTTATTGAAAGATCAGCCATTTTTTATCCTTTTAATTTATTCATCAATAGAATGCGAATGAACATGGATTTAGCGAATCATCGCGAATTTTTTATTCGAATTTGAAAATACTTTTTTTACAAATTTTGCTTCTTTTCCAAAATTTAATAACAAACCTACTTCAATATCC
>CAZXJG010000003.1:23022-43881 GCA_964640985.1 uncultured Melioribacteraceae bacterium
TAAATTATAAACTTTATAAAACGCGCCTATTATTTTACTTGTCAATTCTTGGTGCAACATTTTTCTATCTGCGAAAATCAGTATAATCAGCGTTTTTCCGCGTGCTATTTATTTCCTCAAAAATTCATCAATCTTCTGTGCCGCCATTTTGCCATCATAAGCAGCATTAACAACTTCCTTACCGCCGTTTATACAATCGCCGCCGGCAAAAATTTTATTATTGCCTGTTTGATAAGTTTCACTATCAACAACAACTTTTCCGTTGTCAATTTTTATCTCTTCTACATCATTTAAAAAATTATAGCTTATATTTTGACCAACTGCTTTTATAATCATATCAACGGGTAAAATAAACTCCGAATTCGGAATTATATTTATTTGCCTTTTACCGTTTTCGTTTTTTTCTCCAAGATCTACTTTCAGGCATTCAATACCTTCCACAAACTTATCGCCAATAATTTTTTTAGGTATAGTCTTAAAATAAAAAACAACTTCATCGCTTTTAGCAAGCTCAAATTCAAAATCATAAGCAGACATATCTTCTTTCCCTCTTCGGTAAATAATATATACTTGATCTACACCCAATCTTTTCGCTTCAGTTACGGCATCAATTGAAGTATTGCCTGCTCCAATAACAGCAACTCTTTTACCGACATTTACAGAAGACCAATTTTCTTTTTTAACTTCTTCTATAAAATCCAGTGCATCTACAACGCCTATAAGTTCTTCGCCGGGTATTCTTAGTCTTGCTGCTTTCCCCAAACCTACACCTATAAATATCGCATCGTGTTTGCTGCATATTTCTTCAAATGATATTGTCTTTCCCACCTCAACACCGGCTAGTATTTTAACTCCCAGGCTTTTTATGTATTCCACTTCTTTCAAACTATCGGCTTGTCTTAATTTATAAGGAGCAATGCCCCAAGTGTTTAATCCTCCGGGCACTTCATTCGCCTCATATATCAAAACGTCATACCCCAGAAGAGATAGTTCGGCGGCGCAGGCTAATCCGGCTGGACCGGAGCCGACAATTCCGACGTTCTTTCCATTTTTATCTTTTTGTTCAAATATCGCCGGCATATTGGAATTAAAATAATTTTCTATTACAAATCTCTGCAAACGCCCTATTTCAATCGGTTTTTCGCCCTTTTCAACGTAAACACAAGCACCTTCGCACAGCTCCTTTACCGGGCAAGCTTTTGCACAAGTAAGCGGGACCCAATTCGATCTATAAATTGTTTTTGCCGAGCCGAATAAATTTCCGGTCGATATTTGCTTAATAAAAGTAGAAATATCAATATGAGTGGGACATGCTTTCATACAAGGAGAATCGTAGCAATAAAGACATCTATTTGCTTCGGTTACAGCGGAGTTTTTAGTTAAAGGCGGATGAAGTTCCGTAAAATTTCTTTCATATTCTTCGTCGGTTAATTTTCTAACTATATTTTTCATAGGCAGTTTGTTTTATATACAAAAAACAAAAAAAGTTAAACCATTAAGATTCTTTAAAAAGTTTTCCAGAACCTAAATGGTTAAAAATAAATCTCAATAAACGGATTTCAAGAATCTAAAAAATACTACTTGAGTAAAATCATCTTCTTTATTTGAACAAAATTATTTGTTTTTAACCGGTAAAAGTAAACGCCGCTGCTTAAATTACTTGCGTTAAACGAAACGACATATTTACCTGCTTTCTGTTCTTTGTTAACCAAAGTTATTACTTTTTGACCCAACTCATTGTAAACTGTAATATTAACAAACGTACTATTCGGAATGTCGTAATTAATATTTGTAGTCGGGTTGAAAGGATTAGGGAAATTCTGACTCAAAGAAAATGACTTTGGAATATTAGATGTTCTTTTTTTCACATTAGTAAACACAAAATCGACGTTTGTTGCACCCGGTGGAATATTATTAAGTGTTATCGGATCATAGCCTGGCGGTAAATTAATAGCAAATAATGTATATGCAGCTATTTTACTAGATACTCTTAAAGTATAGTGACCGGTTGTTGTATCATTATGTACATAAGATTCAGTACTATCTGTTAATGCAATAATAAGTATTCGGGGAAAATTTGTGATATTTTCTCCGAGAGAAGCTTCTGTTATTAGGAATGACACGGTTCCGGTGATGGTAGTATCCGCACTATATGCAGTTAAATTCTGATTAATACTATCGCCTTTTACTATAACATTTTTTAATTCAATCCGTGGATCCATTAAAGTTGTTGTAGTATCATCTCGAGTAAGCATAGCTTGTAAAAACCACTTCTGTCCGTTTAATTCCGAACTTGAAAGACCAAACTGAAAAAAACCATTAATATCTGTATCAACATAATGACGATTTACATTCTTAACATCTTGAAGAGTTACAGTTTGAAAAGGAATGGGCTTTCCGGTTTCATCTCTTAAAGTACCAACTACTTTAGCATCGGAAGCAATTACAGTAAAATTCAAATTAGTTTTATTGCTGTCAACTGTAACTTGATAATCTGCAGGTGTAATTAGACTAGCAGGAAATTGACCGTCAAGTAATTCCAGTGTCCAGGGATTACCCGCCGTATCACTAGTCATTTTAATTGTATAATTACCCTGTGCATCTGTTAAGCCCTCCCAGAAAAAAGGCATAAATTTTTCGTTTCTATTTAGTTCAACAAAAATGTTAGACGGGTCCACACCTGAAGGAACCGATACTTTCCCGGAAATTGTATAAGCTACATTTGTCAAGGGTGTAACTGTTCCGGCAACCATTTGGCCTACACCATTATTTGTCACTTTAATAATATAATCCGCAGGAGCCATACCTAATAAGAAATTTGTCAAAGAAATAGAACCGTTTTTTGTACTGTCAACATCCGGAGGTCCGTTTTGTCCCACAGCATCACCGTCAATTTGGTTGAATTGCTGCCATATTTTATCACCGGAGTCGATACTCCTATCCCCATTTACATCTAAATAAACTTGAACCAATGCAGTATCTCCAGGATTCGGCACGTTATAAAGCCAAGTCATTTCCCCGCCGGATTCTAAAGTGAATGTTTGACCTGGTGAAGCACCATTAACAACAAGATTTGTAACCTGTGCATAATTTTGCGAAGTAAAAAACAGTGTAATTAAAATAATGGAGAAAAAGTAAAATATTGTTTTCATTTTTAACTCCTTTTTAATTTTATGAAAAAGTATGGGATATTAAAAAATAATGAAAATTTAACAGAATTTCATTATACATTAATTTATACTACTGTTTTTAAACAGGTACAACTCTACTTAAAGAATTATCTAAACATTTTAGGAAATCACTTACTTCACTCTTAGTTATATTCAGCGGCGGAGCTATTCTTACAACGTTTCCGTAAAGCCCGCCTTTACCTATAAGCACTTTTTCTTTTTTCATTTCTTCAAAAAGATTTTTTACTGCAACCGGATCGGGCGTTTTATTTTCTCCTACAAATTCGAGCGCCTGCATTAGTCCCATTCCCCTTACATCACCTATCGCGGGATATTTTTCTTTTAAAGCTTCCAAACCGTCCCTTAAATAATTACCTACCTCGTAAGCATTGCCGGCAAGGTTTTCTTCTTCAATTACCTGAATAGTTGCCAGCGCTGCAATCGTTGAAACAGGATTACCTCCAAAAGTAGAAATTGTTAATCCTGTAAAACTATCTGCAATTCCCGTTCGAGCCATTGTTACACCAAGTGGAACTCCGTTTGCAATTCCCTTTGCGCATGTCATAATATCCGGTTCAACTTCCCAATGCTGAATACCGAACATATACTCCCCTGTTCTACCGAAGCCTGTTTGTACTTCATCACAAATAAAAACACCACCATATTTTTTAATAATAGGAAGAACGGTTTTAAAGTATTCTTTCGGCGGAGTAATGAATCCGCCTACACCTTGAATAGGTTCTGCCATAAAAGCTGCAATTTCACCGATGGTTGTTGTTAAAATCAATTCTTCAATATCAGTAGCACATTTCAACTCACAATCCGGGTATTTTAATCCAAACGGGCATCTGTAACAATATGGGCTTACAGCATGTTTAATTCCGCTTATATTACTTACATGTCTCCAAGAAGAATGCGCAGTTAAACTCATAGCAAGCATCGACCTTCCGCTGTAACTATGTCGTAAGGCAATTATTTCTTGTTTCTTAGTAAATTGTCGAGCGAAGAATACTGCTGTTTCGTTTGCTTCGGTACCGCTGTTTGTAAAAAAACTTTTTTGAAGTTTACCTGGTGAAATTTGTGCCAATTTTTCAGCAAAGGAAACAATATTTTCATTGGGATAGAGAGTTGAAGTATGCTGAAGTTTGTGTACTTGTTCGGCAATTTTATCGCTTACTTTAGGGTTACAATGTCCTATACTTACGGTAAGAATACCACCGAAAAAATCTAAATATTTATTACCTTCAACATCGTAAACATAGGAACCTTCTCCTCTTTCAATTACGAGCGGTTCTTTGTAATAATTTGCAACGCAGGGGAAAAGATAATTTTTATGCTTTTGGATTATTTCGTCTTTCTTCATTTTAACTCCAAATTAAAACTTTTAAATCCGCGGTAATCCGTCTAATCAGCGTCATCCGCGTGCTATTTTTCCCAAAAATCAAACAGCTATATTTTTGTAATTGCTCCATAAGTTTCCGGTCTTCTATCACGATAAAACTGCCAAACATCTCTTACTTCTTGAATTTCGTCGAGGTCCAAATCGGCAATCACAATCTCGTCTTTATCACGAGAAGCCTGGGCAATTATTTTTCCTCTTGGTGAACAGAAATAACTGCTTCCATAAAATTCGCCTATGTTCCAAGGTGGCTCAGTTCCCACGCGGTTTATTGCACCTATAAAATATCCGTTAGCTACAGCGTGTGCAGGCTGTTCAAGTTTCCACAAATATTCCGAAAGTCCGGCCACTGTTGCAGATGGATTGAAAACAATTTGAGCACCGTTTAAGCCGAGTACTCTAGCGCCTTCGGGGAAATGCCTATCGTAACATATATAAACACCTATATCTGCAAACGCTGTTCTAAATACCGGATATCCTAGATTACCAGGTTTAAAATAAAATTTTTCCCAAAAACCAGGGTTGCAATGTGGAATATGATGTTTGCGATATTTCCCCAAATATTTCCCGTCTGCATCAATCACTGCTGCAGTGTTATAATAAACACCGGTAATCTCTTCTTCATAAATGGGAACCACAATTGCCATATTGTGTTTTTTAGCTAGTTCCTGCATTAGTTTTGTAGTAGGTCCGTCCGGTATCTTTTCCACTAAAGAATACCATTTTGTTTTCTGCTCTGCACAAAAATAAGGTCCGTAAAACAATTCTTGCAAACAAAGAATTTGAACGTTTTTTTGAGAAGCCTCTTCAATCATTTTCACGTGTTTGTCAATCATCGATTGTTTGATTTTTTCAATCGGCTGTTCTGAAGAAATAGAAAGAGTAGCTTGAATAAGACCGCCTTTTACAATATTTGCCATTTTGTCCCTCTTAATTGTAGAATAAAATCATTTTTATAAAACAATTATGAAATTTTTCACACAATAAATTAGATTACAGAATATCTATTATAGTTTTATATTTAACTCATCCAATTTGTTCTTGATTCGGGATTCCATTTTGTTGTTATCTTTTTCGGTTTCGTTAAAAATTCTATGGAGCTTTTTCCCGTTATATCACCCACCCCAAATTTTGATTCGTTCCAGCCTCCGAAAGAAAACGGTTCACGCGGAACCGGAACGCCAATATTTATCCCAATCATCCCCGCACTAGCCCTTTCAGCAACATATCTTGAAGCCCCGCCGCTTTGTGTAAATACCGATGCTGCATTTCCGTAATGTGAACTATTTTCAATTTTCAAGGCTTCATCAACTGTTTCGGTACGCATAATTGAAAGCACCGTACCGAAAACTTCTTCCTTAGCAATTTTCATATCAGGTTTTACATAATCAATTACTGTAGGACCTACATAAAAACCGTTTTCTTTTCCTTCAACTACTGCATTTCGTCCGTCAACCAAAATTTTTGCACCTTGTTGTTCAGCTTCCGTAATGTAGTTTTCAATTCTTTCTTTTGCATCTTTTGAAATAACAGCTCCCAGATTTTTACCCGGTACAATTTTCCTCGCTTCTTCACAAAGTTTTTCAACTATATGATCAATCACACCTACACCAACCATTGCCGAAGCTGCCATACACCTTTGACCGGCACAGCCCGACATCGAAGCGGCAACATTTGAAGCTGTCATCTCCACATTCGCATCGGGTAAAACAATTAAATGATTTTTTGCACCGCCCAAACATAAAGCTCTTTTTAATTTTGATGTTGCTCTGACATAAATAATTTTTGCAACTTTTGTTGAACCGACAAACGTTATTCCATCAATGCCCGGATGATCGCAAATTGCTTCAACTATTTCTCTTTGCCCGTGGACAATATTAAAAACTCCGTCCGGGAGACCGGCTTTTTTTAGCAGTTCTGCTAATTTGTTTGCACTTAACGGCACTTTTTCAGATGGTTTTAAAATCATTGTGTTGCCGAGAACAAGAGTATTCGGAATTGTCCAATTCGGCACCATGTTTGGAAAGTTAAAAGGCGTAATTGAAGCAATTACTCCCACCGGAAATCTTTCAATTCTACACTCCACACCTTTACTTACTTCCAGAACTTCACCCAAAACCAATTGAGGCATTGAGCAGGCAAATTCCGTTAGTTCAATACTTTTCAGTACTTCGGCTTTTGCTTCCGTGTATGTCTTCCCATTCTCTTCACTTATAAGGTTTGTTAACTCTTCGGTATTTTCTTCTAATAAATTTCTGTATTTGAGAAATATCTGCACTCTTTCTTTTATCGGTTTTTGAGACCAGGATGGAAAAGATTTTTTTGCTGATTCTACCGCTTTATCTAATTCGGATGAAGATGAAATAGGTACCTTGGAAATTAAGGAACCGTCCAAAGGTGAGTAAACATCCAATGTTTTATTACTGCTTGATGTTAGTTCCCCGTTTATAAAATTACTTACCACAGGATACTTCATACAATAATACTCCTTTAAAAATTTAATAAAAAAGGAATTTTCACTTCTTAGTAAGTTGAAAATTACTTTTATCTATATAATAAATAATAAAGTAAGAAAAAAAATATATACTTGCAATCCATAAAGAACGGTGGAATTTCGACATACCGCCCCCGAAACGCTATTATCCGGCAACTTATAGAATACACACGAAACAGAAGGGTGTTGATAGTTATTTTAAGCATTGATGTATTTTAAGTTCCCTTATACCCTGTCATCCTCGCGAATGCGAATATTTCTTTACTAAAAAAATTACATTGAAATAATATCAATATTCCATTATATTAACACTGCTAATATTGTGATAAATAGAATAATAGTAGGGTTATTATGTATGCGCAACGAACTTTAGAAAGAGAAATTAAAAAATATATATTAAAAAGCTTCAGAGCTACATCGATGAATTCCTAATATTCGGCGGTTATCCCAGAGTTGTTTTAGCAGATGATAACGAGGAAAGGATAACCGTATTAAAAAACATTTACAATACGTTGCTGCTGCGCGAAGTGAAAGATTTATTTGGAATTGCCGATAATGGTAATTTGATAAAGTTAATAAAAGCATTATCGCTGCACATTGGAAATTTAATTAATTACAAGGAACTTTGTGATATTTCCGGTTTTACTTTCCCGATGTTGAAAAAAAACATCAACATTCTTGAACTTTTATTTATTTGTAATAGATGTTATCCTTTTAGTAAAAATCCGAGAACGGAATTGGTAAAAAATCCTAAAATTTATTTTATTGATTACGGATTAAGAAATGTGATTATCAACAATTTTAGTTTGGAACGTTCCGATAAAGGTGCAATGTACGAAAATTTGATTTATTCTGAATTACTGAAAAAAGGAAAGGAATTAAATTATTGGCGTACAAAGTCGGGTGCCGAAGTTGATTTTATTTACGATGGAGAACCGATTGAAATTAAAATAAGTCCGAAAATAGGAAAATCACTTTACAGTTTTATTGCAAAGTACTCTCCGAAAAAGGCTTTTGTTGTTTCGGAATCTGAAAAGGAATCGGTTATACTAAACGGAGCTGAAATTAATTTTCTTCCTTTTACAAAGTTTATTTGAAATAAATTAACAGATTATAATTCAAAAATATAAAAACAACCCCTCATAATTTGAGGGGTATGTATCTTATTACATCCTAATATCAATAATTTAATGTAATACCTAAATTAACAGACCTAGGTAATCCTAAAAATACTTCAGCTCTTTGTGCCGTATGCAAAGGTGCACTTCTGACTGCGTTGTAACGGCTGTCGTCGGTTGCATCCTGAATATATATAGTATTGAATAAATTAAATACGTGTGCAAAAAGCTGAAAATGAACATTCTTAAAATCAAACGGTAAATTGTATAATAAGTTTAAATTAAACAGACTATATGCCGGAGTTTTCCAGACTTGACCGACATCTGTTATCTTATTTCTGGTGAATGGACTCCAATTAGCATAATAATTAGCATAATAATTATATGATAATTCTACTGATAAACCATTTATTGGGAAGATAGTTCCGGCGAGAGCTAATTGAGATTGAGGAGCATCTCCAACTTTTAAGTCTTTAACATAGAAATGATACGGTACTACGGTACCAACACCGTTTTTATAGTTTTTATAAAGACCGCTTACGTCATCAAGATATTTCCAGTTTCCAATTGAACCGGCTGCGTCAATTCTGAACAATTTAATAGGCTGAAAGGCGCCTTGGAATTCTATGCCGGTGTGTAGAGAATTCATCCCATGTAAAGAAACAACTCCTGAGGTACCATCAGGATTCAATACATTCACGGAATAAGCTTGATTTTTCCATATTGTATAATAGTAATCAACTTTTGCAGTTAATTTACCACTTAAACTACGATAATTTATTCCTCCTTCAACAGAAGTAAATTTCTCATTTTTACGGTTTTTCAGCTTTACATCAGTAACATCGTCGATAACGTTATCGAATATCGGAACTTTTGATACATAACCGATATTTCCATAAACATCAACGTTATAAGAAACACGGTAACTTGCGCCGCCTTTAACCTGGAAACCTGGGATTTGATCAGATTTTAATACAAATTGATTCCCACTAGCATCTTTTTTGAAATGATTAGTATAGCTGTATTTAACAGTAGACCAGCCATACATTCCAAAAGCAGTAACTTTACCTTTTGTATATTCACCCTGTCCGTAAAGTCCTAACCAGTCGACTGTATTGGTACTATAATAATCAATCTTATCACCAAGCAGTTTCCGATATTGAGAAGGACTATCGAATTGATTACCCTTAAATATAAAGTAGGAACCACCTAATAAATCCCTTACTTCACGGAAGTGATTAATATTAGCATGTCTCCAATCTAAACCAAACGACGTTTTTAGTTCGTCCGATACTTTGTAATATCCCTTAGATATAGCTCCAAGTGTGTATTGCGTATTAACACTGTTTCTTATGATTCCTACGGAGCCTTTGGTAGAAGTATCATTTTTGGCAATTGTAGCATTCCAATTAACTATCCTGGAAGGCTGGCTATTATAATCCCACTTCGGGTAACCATACATTCCGCTGCCACCACCGGAACCTCCGGAGTAATAAATAATATTATACCAACTTAAACGATTGTTTAATTGTGAATACCAGTTAAGGTTTACAACCGGCTTATTGTAATAATTTACTCTCTCGCCAATATAACCGGAAGCATATCGAGTGTGTGTACTTCCATTCCAGTATTGTTTTCCTTTATAGGATGGATTTACGGTATTCCAGTTTTCATTATAAAACCGGCCGGCTGAGGATTGTTTAAAAGCCGCTAATTCTGCAGCAGTATATCCTAATTTTTTTGCGTATGAATGGCTGTATGCAGCAATATTCTGACGGTACAAATTTTGCCCGTGCATCTGCGGTCCTCCGATCACATCAAGTTCTAATCTGTTTTTACTGTTAATATTATAACTTGAAGCAAGATAGTATGCCCATCCCTCTTGCCAAGTTTTATCTATAACGCCTTTGCCTGTATTACGAACGCCCATTACGCTAAATGCCCACTTATTGTTAATTAAACCTGTATTAGCGGTTAAAGTTGATTTTAAGAAAGTTCCGCTTCCAAACTCTTGTCTAAATTTTATTCCGAATTTTAGAGCGCTGGGATCGGTAATGATGTTAATTGTACCGCCTATAGACGGGGTAGCTAAATTAACAGCGCTTAAACCGCGTTGTACCTGGATAGAGGAAGTAACATCGCCCATTGATGACCAGTCCGACCAGTAAAGCCAACCATTTTCCATGTCGTTTACCGGTATACCATTAATCATAACAGCAACATTACGCTGATTGAAACCGCGTACATTTATACGCGCATCTCCAGCGCCGCCGCCCTGCTCTGTAGCATAAACACTAGGGGTAGAATTTAATACCATAGGTAAGTCTCTGGACCCTAAGCTCATTTTCAGTTTCTTTGCCCTTATATTTGAAAAAGCCACAGGAGTTTCGCGATTCAAAGCACGGTCTGCAATCACGGTTATCGAAAGAGTAAATATATGATTCTTTAATGAAAAATTTAATTCCATGTTATTAGTAAGATTTATTTTCACTTTTTGAGTGTTGAAACCGATATAACTAGCGGTAATAGTGTAATGACCCTTTGGGGCAACAATTTTATATTTACCGTCAATGTTTGTCGCTGCTCCTAAATCGGTGCCTTGTAGAAATACATTTGCACCTATTAATTTTTCTTTTGAAGTAACACTAGTTACTACCCCAGTGATTGTATATTCCTGCGCAAAGAGCGTTGAAGTAAAGAGTAGAATAGCAAATACAAAGAACTTATAAATTTTTTTCATAATATACTCCCTTTTAAATTCTATGATGATTTTGGTCTTCATTTGGTGAATTAAAGTATTGAGTTACACACTTAATAACACCAAAGAATTATATAATTTAATATTCATAAAACTTTTAAACTAGTTTTTGCTCTTAATTTCAGCTAAATATTTTTTGTAAAAATTCTTATAATCGAATTCTTAAAGAGTATCAGAAAATTCATGTCAATGACATATTGAAAGGTATAAAACTTTCAGTTAATCTGCAATCAAAAAATATGGTTACTCTTTTAACGGCGAGCAGACCTTTGATTTATAAGGACACTAAGAATTTGGGCTGAACAAGTTGAAGGAGCTAAATACTAACTAAACGTTTTAACTGAATTATAGAATCGTGGTCTTAAAGATGTTCTTATTGCTGCCGTGGATGAATTAAAGGGATTTCCTAAAGCAATCGAAACGGTTTTTCTCACAATGCGAAGTTCAACAGTGTGTTATTCATCAAATACGCAATACTCTAAATATGTTGCATCTAAAAATCAAAAAGAATTACTGCCGAGAAATTCAACAAGTCCTATTTGGTTTTTACTATCAATCGATTAATTTAGGAAAAATAAAAGGCCTATTTCTTTCAGTAATGAGTTGCTGTTTTAGAATCTTGACTTTTCAATTTTATTCAAATATATTTACAGGCTCTAAAAAAAACAATCTCGATTTTGGAGGAATTTGCTGTGAAGCAAGAAAAAATAACAAGGTTTATTAAAACCGAAGATGCCGATAGAAAATGGTATGTTGTAGATGCAAAAGATCAAGTTCTTGGTAGACTGTCTGCACAAATTGCAAGTATAATTCGTGGGAAAAACAAACCGATTTTTACACCAAATATGGATACAGGCGATTTTGTGATAGTAATAAATGCAGATAAAGTTTCTTTAGCAGATAAAAGAAAAGCTCAAAAAACATATATCACACACTCAGGATACCCCGGCGGTCAAAAGACAAAAACTTTTACACAAATTATGGAAAAGAACCCTGAATTTGTTATCAGACATGCTGTTAAGGGCATGCTGCCCAAAAACAAATTAGGAAGAAAATTAATTAAAAAACTTAAAATTTATGCTGGGGAAAATCATCCTCATCAAGCACAAAAACCTGAACCCTTAAGTTTTTAATAGGAGCATTATGGTTGATAAAATATTTACCGGACGAAGGAAGAATGCCGTTGCAAGAGTTATTTTAAGAAATGGCACTGGTAATGTTACAGTAAACAAAAGGAAATTCGAAACTTTTTTCCCTCAAAAAAATAATCGTGATGATGTTTTGCTCCCTTTACAGTTAACCGAAACTATAGGCAAATATGATGTGTTTGCTTTTGTACACGGTGGTGGAGTAACCGGCCAGTCTGAATCAATAAGATTAGGTATTTCGAGAGCATTAATTGATATTAATCCTGATTTTAGAAAAATTCTAAAACCCGAAGGTTTGCTAAAAAGAGATCCGAGAATGGTTGAACGGAAAAAAGCCGGCAGACCCAAAGCAAGAAAAAGATTTCAATTTTCTAAAAGATAATTTACTTTTAATTTTAGAAATGCATTTACTTTAAGGAGTTGTCTAAAAAGTAATATTTATAAAAAGGTTCATTTTTATCTTGTATCCGCAACCTGAGTTATTAGATTTGATACTTTTGAGACAGCCCTTTTCTATAATAATCATACTTTCGGATTCGTCCCCTGTGTCCATAATAGGATGAACGACGGAAATGAAGAAAGTAGAAGAAAAACAGGAGGTATAATGAAAGTTGAATTAACAAAACTTATCGAAGCCGGTGCACACTTTGGGCACCTAACCCGCCGTTGGAATCCTAAAATGAAACCATATATTTTTATGGAAAAAAATGGAATCTACATAATTGATTTAAAGAAAACCCAAGTTATGTTAGAACAAGCGGTTAATAGTATTAGAGATTTAGTTGCCGGCGGAAAAACAGTGTTGTTTGTTGGAACGAAAAAACAAGCTAAAGATGTTATTGCAGCAGAGGCTAAAAGATGCGAAATGAATTGGGTAAGCGAAAGATGGTTGGGCGGAATGTTAACTAATTTTGCTACTATTCGTAAAAGCATTAAGAGACTTAAAAATATTGATAAAATGGAAACTGACGGTACCTTTGATAAAATCACGAAAAAAGAACAGCTTCATTTAACACGCGAGCGCGATAAATTACGTAAAGTGTTGGAGGGAATTGAGTATATGAATAAAATTCCTAACGCTATTTTCATTGTTGATACTAAAAAAGAATCTATTGCTATACGCGAAGCTCTTAGATTAAATATTCCAATTTATGCAATCGTTGATACTAACTGCGACCCTGATCCAATTGATTATATAATACCTGCAAACGATGACGCCGTTCGAACTATTGAAATAATTCTGAAATCAATTTCGGATGCCGTTATTGAAGGTTTACAAAAACAAGCAGAAGTTTTGGCTCAAGAAAAAGCTGAAAGAGAAAGAGAAAAAAAGGAAAATGAAGATAATAAACAAAAGAGGACAGGAAAGCCGAGGGTACGTAAAGTTAAATTCGACTCTAAGGGTGGTAAAAAAAGTGATAAGCGTGAAATAAAAATTGAAAATGCAACTAAAGAAAATGCAAAAGATGACAACGTTAATAATAAATCTAAAAATGATGATAAATCCGAAAAAGTAAATTCTGAAAATGTAAAAGAAAAAACTATTCAAGAAGAAAAAAAGATTACGAAAGACAACGATAAACCTGAACAAGCAAAAATAACTGAAGAAAAATCTACTGAATCTGAAAAAGATAACGAGAAAACTGAAAATAAATAGAGGAAATACTAATTATGAATATTACTGCGGCTCAAGTAAAAGAACTTAGAGATAAAACCGGCGCCGGAATGATGGATTGTAAAAAAGCATTAGTTGAAGCTGATGGTGATTTTCAGAAAGCTGTTGAAGTATTGAGAAAAAAAGGTGCAGCCGTTGCGGCTAAACGTGCTGAAAAATCTGCTAATGAAGGAATTGTTTTAACAAAAATATTAGACGATGGTAAATCCGGTGTTATAGTGGAAATTAATTGTGAAACCGATTTTGTTGCTAAAAGCGAAGAATTTATTAATTTTTCTAATTTCGTAATGAATGCAATCGTTGAGCATAAACCTTCGACGGTTGAAGATTTACTTAATCTTACTTACAATGGGAAAAATTTAAATGAAGAATTAACTGCCGTAACAGGTAAAATCGGCGAAAAAATTGCTATATCACGATTTGCAATAGAAAATTCCGATAGCGGATTAGTAGTAGATTATGTACATCATGGGTCAAAACTTGGAGTATTGGTTCGTGCTGATAACGTTAATGATTCCGTTGATGAATTTGCACCTTTATTAAAAGATATTGCAATGCAGATCGCTGCTATGAATCCGTTGTTTATTTACCGTGAAGAAGTTCCGCAAGATGTTATAAATAAAGAAAAAGAAATTTATAAAGAAATTGCAAAAAAGGAAGGTAAACCTGAACATATTCTTGAAAGAATTGCGGAAGGAAGATTAGGCAAATATTTTAAGGAAAATTGCCTTTTTGAACAAACTTTCATTAAAGATAACAGCAAATCCGTAGGTGAACTTTTGGAAGAATTTAACCAAAAGCATTCTGCAAAATCAAAAATTAAATTATTTCACCGCTTTCATCTGAGTGATGAAAATAAATAATTAAAAAAGGGGACTTATTTTTATATAAGTCCTTTTTTTTTGTATATTTGAGATTAATATGGAAAAACAATTAAAATATAAAAGAATATTATTAAAATTAAGCGGCGAATCGCTTATGGGGGAAAAAGGTCATGGTATCGATCCTAATGTTCTCCAATTTTTCGCAAAAGAAATAAAGAAGATTCATGATCTAAGTGTTGAAATCGGCATTGTTATAGGCGGCGGAAATATTTATCGTGGACTTAACGCAAGCGACCAAGGTATTGACAGAGTTACAGGCGACCATATGGGGATGCTTGCTACAATGATCAATTCTCTTGCCTTACAAAATGCATGCGAAAATGAAGGAATGTTTATAAGACTTATGAGCGCTATCAAAATGGAAGCAATTGCCGAACCGTATATACGCCGTCGTGCTGTCCGGCATCTCGAAAAAGGAAGGGTAATTATTTTCGGTGCAGGCACAGGAAATCCCTATTTTAGCACCGACACTGCCGCTTCGTTGCGTGCAGCCGAAATTGAAGCCGACGTTATTTTGAAAGGAACAAGAGTAAACGGAATTTTTGATTCCGATCCTGAAAAAAACTCTAATGCATTTTTATTTAAAGAAATTTCTTATTTTGATGTGCTTCAAAAAAATTTAAGGATAATGGACTTAACCGCCATTAGCTTGTGTAAAGAAAACAATATACCCATTATTATTTTTAATATGAATAAAGAAGATAATCTTAAAAAAATTGCCCTTGGTGAAAATGTCGGCTCTATTATCGGAAATTTAGAATTAAAAGTAAAATTATAAAAAAAATTGAGGTTTCAGATGAATCCAATTATTAAAGATACAAAATATAAAATGGGGAAATCGGTGGATACATTTCGAAACGAAATTACAAGAATACGTACCGGGAAAGCTACCACTGCTCTTCTTGATGGATTAAAGGTTAATTATTATGGAACATCTACCCCGCTTAATCAAGTTGCCAATATCACTGTTTTAGATGCACATGCTCTTTCAATTACTCCTTGGGATAAGGGTATTGTTGCTGAAATTGATAAAGCTATTCTTGCCGCCGATTTAGGATTGAACCCGATTAGTGACGGTACAAATATTAAAGTTCCCATACCGCCCTTAACAGAAGAAAGAAGAAAAGAATTGGTTAAACTAGTTAAAAGATATGGTGAAGAAGCTAAAATTGCTATCAGGAATGTACGCCGTGATGCAAACGACCATTTAAAAAAACAAGAAAAGAACAAAGAAATTTCTGAAGATTTAAGACATGATGCTGAGAATGAAGTTCAAAAAATAACAGATGAATTTATTGCGAAAATTGATGAGTTAATTAAACGTAAAGAAACTGAAATAATGGAAGTTTAATTTTAGGGGGTGGAATAGAATAACTTGCATATAATATTTACCTTTTATTTCCAAACTCCCTTATTAATAAAGGAAGCTGTTGATGTTGTTTTGGCTGAATTCGTAACAGTTCGATTTTTTATTTGATAATAAAGATTTGATCACACAAATAATTGAAATCCATCTTCAATTATTTGTATTTATGTAAAATGTTTTAATAAAAATTTCTTTATTTCTTTATTAACAAAACCGGGATTTTCCAACGGACTCATGTGCGCCGCGTTGGGAACAATTTTAAATTCGGAATTGATAATTTTTTCGGAAATCAATCTCATTTTTTCCTGGGGAGTCAGTTTATCGTATTTACCCACTAATATTAATGTAGGAATATTAATACTCATAAGAAATTCTTCCGTCGATTTACGACTCAGCATTGCTATTAAAGAACCTTTTACCCCAATACTGTTTAACGATTTTGCTTGTTCTAAAATTTTTTGATACATCTTGGGTTTTTCAATTTGAGTTCGTTCCATAAAACAATTTGATCTTCCCACATCGACGAATTGTACGGGAAACCGTGAATAAAAATTATCGGCTGCTTGTTTTTATCACCGTTTTCGTAAACTTTTAAACCTTTAATTATAATGCTCATAAAATCAAACCTCGTTATTATTATAATATTAATTATATTTTAATATCAAATTCAAAACTAAAATTATATTCGAAAATTTATCTAATTATGAATAGCATTCAAAGTATATCTTCAAGAAAAAAAATTATACAGATTATTATTATTTGTGTTGTATTTGTTGTGTTAATTTTTTCTCCACACTTTTTGGGAAACATTAATTCTTCCATCGAAAACGGCTTTAAAAAATTTGACGGCGAAAAACCGGCCGATTCAAACATCGTTTTAATTAAAATAGATCAAAATGATATTAATATGCTTGGCTGGCCTCTTAAAAGAAACTACTATGCACTTCTCATTAATAAATTAAAAAATTTAAACGTAGCGGTTACCGGGTTCGAAATCTTTTTAAGTCCAAGTTCCGCATATCAATCAATTTACGATGACCTTCTGAATAATCAGATAAAAAAAGCCGGAAACATAGTTCTTAGTTCGTTAGCAATAAATATCCATCTAAAAAATAAAAACGCTTTTGCCGATTCAATTATTTATCCTGAACCAAAATTTTTTGTACCAAAATCTTTTGTACATAAAATTGTTACCGGACACCTTAATTATTTTAATTTAAACGGTATTATAATTCCAAGCACAATTAAAATCGGTTTGAAAGATGAACCTTCTTTTGCAAAAGCAATTGTTACTTTGTACAATCCTTCGTTAAATATTCCTTCTAAAGTAAAGGTTAATCAATTACATTCGTGGCATAATTTTAAAAGCTATTCTTTACTGGAATTTTTCAATTTAATTGAAAACAACAGCTCCAAATTAAAACAATTCAAAAACAAAATTGTGCTTGTTGGAGTTAGCGATCCTACAATTGCCAAAACGGTTAAAACAACTTTCGATAATAACATGCCTGGAATCGGATTAAATGCAACTGCGGTAGAAAATTTACTCGATTCAACTTATTTAAGAACAAATTTTATTTTGCCGTCTTCTTTTATCTTTTTTCTGATTGCTTTTCTATTTGTTCTCTTTATAAAAAAAACCAAAAAAATTCTATCTTATTTAATTTTGTTGGTGCTGATACTCGGTATCGGTTTTTTTCTTTTAACTCAATTTTATATTGAGCTGGATTACCGCATATTTATAGCAATCTATTTAATTTTAATAATTATTGAAGTTTTATTTTTTCTGCTCGAAAGGAAAAACCTTCTAAAAAAGAGTTTGTCGGAAAGTGATATATTAAGGAAAATGCTTGCATCGAAAGAAGCACAATTACAACAATTAGAGAAAAAAATTAATAGTGCAGCAGAATCGGCTAATCTCGAATTGGTAAATAAAATAGCATCGTTAAAACAAGAAATAAATTCTCTAAAAAACTCGCAGTTGGATAATGAACCTGTAAAAAATGAAAACAGAGATGAAAAAATTAAAAATTTCTTTGGAATTGTTTATAAAAGCAAAAAGATGGGACAATTAATCGAAGTAATTAAAAAGGTTGCTCCCGTAAATGCGACGGTTTTAATACTTGGTGAAAGTGGAAGCGGAAAAGAATTAGTTGCAAAAGCTATTCATAAATTAAGCAAAAGAAAGAATGGAAATTTTATAGCTCTTAATTGCGCGGCACTTACCGATTCTTTATTAGAAAGTGAATTATTCGGACATTTAAAAGGCTCATTCACAAATGCAATTACTACAAAAAAAGGACTATTCGAAGCAGCTAATAACGGTACTATCTTTCTTGATGAAATAGGTGAAACGAGTGAAAATTTCCAAGCTAAACTGCTTCGTGTTCTCCAATCGGGCGAATATCAAAAGGTAGGTTCTACCGTTACTGAAACTACAAATGCCCGGATAGTTGCGGCAACAAATAAAAATCTTAATAAGCTTGTAACTGAGAAAAAGTTCAGAGAAGATCTTTTTTACAGATTGAATGTAATTAGTATCGAACTTCCGCCTTTACGTGAAAGGAAAGAAGATATTTCTGCAATAGCAGAATATTTTGCCAAACTTGAAAGTGAAAACCTAAAAATATCGAAAGCCGTAATGCTGCAATTAGAACAAAACGAATGGCAGGGTAATATACGGCAACTAGAATCGATAATTAAACGCGCATCTATTTTCGCAAAAAGTGAAAAGCGGGATATTATTAAACTAATCGACTTACCGGAAGATATGGTCAAATTAGATAAATCAAACTTAGAATCTTTAATTCTTAATTCACTTAGGGGAAAAAATTTTACGCATTCTTCCATAAATGAAACCGCAAAAGAATTAGGTGTAAACCGTACGGTAATTTCGGAAAATTTTAGAGGCATATTTTTTAAAAATTTGGTTGAAGCAAAATTCGATAAAAACATTGCAATAAAAAAAATTGTCGCATCTGAAAACAAAGAAGCTGAAGAAAAAGTTACCGCTAAAGTTGAATTATATTTAAAAAATATTCAAAAAGATTTAAATGGAAAATCAAATATGTCTTACGATAAAATTAAAAGTTTATTTGTTTCGAAATACAAAAACCTTCCACAGAAATATCATAAATATCTCGATACAATTATCGAGTATTTAATTGAAAAAAACCTGGAATAATTGAGTTCAGGCATTTCTTCTTAAAACTCAGGCAAATAACACTGTGCACATATCGGTTAACACATTAAAAACAAACCGGTTACGAAGATTGGTTGAGGTGGCACGATTTTAGTAAAAATTGTACCGGAATTGAATTTAATCAACCAATAATAGGAGGAATAAATGAAACGCCTTAAATCGATGCCAACACTTTTTGCTTCTCTTTTTTTATTTACAATCTTTTTAGTCGGATGTAAAAACGAAGATTTTCCTGTAACACCGCAAAGCAGCCAAACTACAAATAAAGAAGCTTTGGAAAAACTTGTAAGTACTGATGATGTTATACAATCTTTTGAACCGAATTACAATGAAGAGCAAGCAATGAATTTTGTGCTGGGGAAAACAACCACTGCCATATTCCCTGTAAAAGTCGGTCAACGCATGCGCCTAATAAATAAGGATATGAATGTTACTTTTAAAGGGGATTCCGCATTTGCTACATTAACAAGAACATTCGACGGTACACTTTTTATTGCCGCATCTTATCAACCGTTTACAAACCGTGATAGCAGCACTATTGATACCGTGATTCAGAAAACATTTACAACTACAATAATCAGAAATATTATTTTCGAAAAAATTGCAAACACTAAAAACCCAATGCACAATTGGAGAATAACAGCTATTTCATTACCCGAAGGCGGAACTTTGCAAGAAAATATCAATATTGATAAAATTACGGTTTATTATCCGAGCGGAGATTCATTAATGATTACATCACCTGCAGATTATTACTTATCACGCGGACCGGGTCATTTCAGACAAGTACCTGTTTTTGCAAGAGGACAAAATATTCTAATTAGGGTTGAATTAACGAGTGCTTATGCCGATACCGATTTCGTTACATTAACTTATGGTGCATATAGAAGAGGAAGAATGCATAGATCTAAAAAATTATTCCAATTGGTTTCTTCTCAACAGACAAACGGGAAATACTTAAAAGTTTACGAACAAAGCTGGAGAACTCATATGCAAGCCGGCTGGAAACATGCTATTATAAATGTAATTCCAAAACAAGTTTTATACGACGATTCTGCTCCGGTTGAAGAAAATTCGTGGGGAATACCTTATAGGGTTCGAAAATAATTGGTTTTCACCAATTAAAGCAATCCTTAAAATTATAGAAATTTAGGGATTGTATGTTTTTACTTTAATTTTTTAATTGTAATAAAAGGAAAATATTGTTACTATTATCAAAATGAAATTTTTAACTAAATATATCGCTTTTCTATTTTTAATAATTTTTTACGCTTGTGGAGAACCGTCTCCAACCGAATTAAAAGTAACCGATAACACAAGCAATGATCAATTAACGGTAGAAGCAGTTTCTCCCAATCCGGATGTATATGTCTATTCCAACGGATATGATTCGACAGGTATTTTAAATACAATTCCAAAATATTTTAACGTAATCAGTGTAAGTGTGGTTAAAAATAAAATTGGGAGAATTGTAAATACCCGCGGATATGCTTCCGCTACTTTTTTTGATAAATCCAAACCGGTAAAAACCCGTTCCGGTAAATTGCTCGGATATAAAACAAAAGCAGTCGGTACCGTTAAGTTTGATGACACGGGAATGACATCATAGGCATTTTGATACCTCGCAGCTCTGCTGCGGGGTAGT
>CAZXJG010000004.1:0-42058 GCA_964640985.1 uncultured Melioribacteraceae bacterium
AACGAACCTCTAGTGCACCAATTGTCGCGCCAGCGGCATCGTTGGGTAGCTACGTTCGGAAGGGATAAGCGCTGAAAGCATCTAAGTGCGAAGCCCACTTTAAGATTAGGTATCCCTTCCCGACTTTATAGTCGGGACTGAAGACTCCTTGAAGATGACAAGGTTGATAGGCTGCAGGTGTAAGTGCAGTAATGTATTTAGCCAAGCAGTACTAATAGGTCGTGAGACTTAACCAATATTTTTATTAATGAACGGTTGTTTTTTCTGATTCAGAGCTCTTTCAATCTTATATTTTTATAAAGTTTCTGGCGATTATTGCTAGGGGGAAACACCTCTTCCCATTCCGAACAGAGAAGTTAAGACCCTATGCGCCGATGGTACTGCATGGGCAACTGTGTGGGAGAGTAGGTCATCGCCAGATTTAATTTTGAGCCTTCATTTTAATGAGGGCTTTTTATTTTTAAATAAATTTGTTGTTTATATAGATTACCTATTTTATTTTTATTATATGATTTTTAATTATAATAATTATTAATAGGAGACTTCGCAAAAGCTGCTAAAGTTTGAAATTAAGTTTTATAAAATGGGTAAGATTTTCAAAATACAATTATGTTTTTGTACTTCACCTTCCTGTTAATGGATTTTCTCCATTAGAGTCCTATGGACAAATAGTTCTAATATATTATTTGCCCCGGTAGCTCAGTTGGAAAGAGCAACAGTTTCCTAAACTGTAGGTCGGAGGTTCGAATCCTCTCCGGGGTACATTAAAAAAGGCAAATGGGGAAAGAATTTTATATTACTCGGATCTTTTAATTATAAAAATATTTGTATCTATCTATTTTTTTTAATTAAATCAACTAACAAAAATTTGAAGTTTACTCCTTTGATATTTATATTTTATTGTTAATTAAATTGAGAATGATATGAATTACGATAAAGACCTTCAGTCTGTTCAAGAAGTAAGAAATTTAACTAAATCTGCCAAAGAAGCACAGTTAGAATTTAAATATTTTAACCAAGATCAGGTTGATAAAATTGTTAAAGCAATAGCAGATGCGGCATTTGAAGAATCCGAACGACTTGCAAAAATGGCACAAGAAGAAACCGGATTTGGAAAATGGAAAGATAAACTGATTAAAAATCAATTTAGCAGTAAAAACGTTTGGGAGTCAATTAAAGATTTAAAAACTGTTGGTGTTATTGAAGTAAAAGAAAACGGTAAAATAATAAAAATTGCAGAGCCTATGGGCGTTGTTGCTGCTCTTATACCGTCTACAAATCCAACTTCTACCGCCATTTTTAAAACACTGATATCATTAAAGTGCAGAAATGCTATTGTAGCAAGCCCTCACCCAAAAGCAGTTGAATGTTCGTTAGAAGCAATGAAAATAATGGCTGATGCTGCAGAGACTGCCGGTGCACCAAAGGGGCTTATACAGTGTATGACGGCACCTACAATTGAAGGCACCAACGCATTAATGCATAATAAAAATATCGCTGTTATTCTTGCTACCGGCGGTATGCCTATGGTTCATGCCGCTTATGCTGCGGGTAAACCTGCTTATGGTGTTGGACCTGGAAATGTGCCGGCTTTTATTGAGAGAACTGCCGATTATAAAAAGGCAGTCGCCGATATAATTTATGGAAAAACATTCGACAACGGTACGATTTGCGCTTCAGAGCAAGCAATGATTGTTGATAGCTCTTTGAATGAAAAAGTTATAGCTGAAGCAAAGAAGTTAGGTGCTTATTTTGTTAATGCCGAAGAAAAAGAAAAATTAGAGAAATCTGTTGTTAAAGGTGGAAGAATCAATCCTGAAATTGTTGGAAAGTCTGCCGCTTGGATTGCAAATTATACCGGATTTTCCGTGCCGAATGATATAAGCGTTCTAATAGCTCAATGTTCAAAAGTAGGGAAAGAAGAACCGTTATCAATGGAGAAACTTTCTCCTATTCTCGCATATTATGATGTAAACGGTTGGCTTGAAGGATGCCATAAATGTATTGAATTACTTAATTTTGGCGGTGTTGGGCATACTTTAGCCATCCATTCAAACGATAAAGATATTATCATGAAATTTGCTTTGGAAAAGCCTGCTTTTAGAATTGTTGTTAATACATCGAGCGCTGTCGGTGCAATTGGTTATACAACGGCTTTAACACCTTCCTTAACTTTAGGACCAGGTACCTGGGGTGGTTCAATTGTTTCGGAAAATGTAACGGCAAAGCATTTAATGAATATCAAAACCTTAGCCTTTGAAACTAAACCTATTAATTTTGGTCAGGCACTATCCTCATTTAATGAGCCTAATTCCGTTAGCTCCTATAATTCTCAACGTAGTTTCATTCCTGAAATAGAAGATAGGTTAAAAGCTCGTGCAGGTAATCCGGTCGTAAGTCCAATCAAAAATAATTTTGACAATAACGTTTCTCAAAAGAAAGAGCAAAAATATGGAAATGGAATTTCTGAAAGTGAAATCCAAAAGATTATTAGGGAATTTAATGGTTAAAGCGAAAGCGTAATAACTTTTGTGTAAATAGGAAATATGAATGTATATATAGTACTGTTCTATGTATATCTTTCCAATTTAAATTTTTCTCCCAAATATAATTTTCTAACATCCGGATCGTTTGCAAGTATATCGGCATCTCCTTCCCTAAATATTTTCCCATTTATAAGAATATAAGCTCTATCAACAATGCTGAGAGTTTCGTGCACATTATGATCAGTAATCAATATTCCGATTCCCTTATTTTTTAAATTAGCAACAATATTCATAATATCTTCAACTGCAATTGGATCAATACCGGCAAATGGTTCATCTAATAAAATAAATTTAGGATCTAACGCAAGGGCTCTGGCAATCTCAGTTCTGCGTCTTTCGCCCCCGCTTAATTGATAACCGAGATTTTTTCTAATTTGAATAATACCAAGTTCATTTAAAAGGCTTTCTACTTTTGCTTTACGTTCGTTTTTTGGTAAATGTATTAATTCCAGAACCGCCGTCAAATTATCTTCTACGGATAATTTTCTAAATATCGATGCTTCTTGGGGTAAATAACCGATACCTAATTTTGCCCTCCTATACATCGGTAAGGAAGTAATATCGGTATTATCAAGAAATACTTTCCCATCGTCTTGTTTTATCATTCCAACTATCATATAAAAAGTGGTTGTTTTACCTGCTCCATTTGGTCCTAACAGTCCTACTACTTCACCTTGTTGTACATTGATAGATACTTTGTTAACCACTTTCCGTTTTTTGTAAATTTTTATCAAATTTTTACTTTCAAGCTTAAGTTTATTATCCATATTATATTGCTCTATAAGTTATATACTATTTATTTTATTGTCGTTTAAAATCTTTCCGGATTGGTCTGCCGGAATAAATTATAAAAGTAGGGAGCGTAAAATCTTTTTCATTCCCATTTACCAAATTTTCCGGATGAAATTCGCTGACAGGTGAACCGTACATTTTTACATTATCAACTTTGTTGTTTTTAAAATAAATTATTTCATTTTCCGCACTAGATTTAAGCAAACCATTCGGTTTATTATTTTCGTATAAATAATAAATACTTAAAACATTTTTGTAAACTTTTGTATCAATAAGATTACCATTTTGGAATTTCATAACTATTTTTCTTCCGGATATTTGATCAAACCGAAATGGATAAGTTTTATTATGTGAAATTATAAGGGCATTTTGTTCCATCTGTATTTTGTCGAGATATTTTTTTTTCAAATAAATTTCTATCGTATCGCCGGACATTTGAGAATTTTGATACCAAAGCACCGACGGGCTGCTGCTTTGATTAATTTTGTAAGTTAAAATTTCATTCTCGTTTTTATAAAATACGGAATAATCGTTCCGGGAAGCAAAATTATCACGAAGGATTTTAACGGAATCTTTTGCAATAAGTCTTTTAACGCTATCGCCGAGTGAGACCATCGATTTTGAAGTTACAAATAAAGTATCAAATTCGCCATTGGAAGCGGTATCAATTTTTGTTAAAATAGGATTTCCCGTAATTTTAGCATACTTTTTTTTCGGTAAATAAATTAATTTTTTACCTTTTATTTCCACGCTGTTTTTTTTATTAATTAAATGCACATTATTATATGCGAATGATGAATTCCATTTCCTTAAATAAATTAAGCTATCCGCATAAATTATTGAAGATGTATCGGAAACCTGCACGTTGCCAATGGCAACCGCGCTGTCCGGTTTATCAAAATATGTTAGTGTGTCGGATATCAAAACATTACGTGAGTTTTGTAATTTCACGTTACCATAAAAATATGCTTTCTTTTCGTTCATAAAGTAATAACCATTTTCAGCAGTTAATAAAATATGACCGTCAGTCAGCATAACACCCGAATTAGAATAAGAATATTTTTCGTTGCCGAAATAATAACCTTTATTTGATGTGATTTTAACGGTATCTTGAGTAACCACCACATTACCAATTAATTCGACTTCATTTTTTGTTAAATATTGAATTGCCTTGTTACATGTAATACGCACATTACCTTGTGTTATAACTACATTACCGAAAACTTTTCTTACGTTCTCATTATTTATACGATTACCGATTAAACTATCGCCAACAATTGTAATAACTTCATTTTGTTGAGCCAAAAGCGACAGCGGCAGCATAATAACAAAAAGAAAAGCAATTAAATTTTTTTTATAGAAATTCATTTTGTAGTTGTATAAGTTATTTTTTTTATAATATAATGATCAAATTTTTCATCGGATTTGAATCCGTATCCTTCAATATGTTCATTGTGATCATCAATAGTTACAAATTTGTTTGTTACTATTTCTTGAAGTCTATTGTTCCACATAAGTTCTTTCGTTTTCAAAACAACACCGCTATCATTTACGACAACAACACTATCAATAGCATACATATTTTTAGTTATATTGTTTACCCTTCCTCTTTTTGCGGTAAGTGTAGATGTTATTTTTTGCTGTTTATTAAAAAAATTAATTTTAATACCCTCTAACAAAGTAACATTTTGTTTTTCGAAATCGCGCAAATGTTTAGCATAAAGAATTGCTCTCAAATTTCCATTTTGTGAAAAAACAATTTGAGAATCCCAACTTTCTTGAGTTGGAATTTCTTGCCCCGAAATTGATTTGTCGATAGTGGGCTTAAGTTCTTTTTCTCCACAACTGACAGTAAAAATAACAAGTAATAAAATTGAGAGTTTTTTCATCTTCTTTGCAAACCTAAATTTACTAAATCGTGAAGATGTACTAAACCAACCGGTTTATTGTTATCAACGGCAATTAAAGAAGTAATCTTATATTTTTCCATTTCTTGTAATGCAAACGAAGCAAGCAAATTAGGATCAATGGTTTTAGGATTTTTGGTCATTAAATCTTCAGCATGTAAATTTCTTATATCTAAAGTTTTTTCAAGTAATCTTCTTAAATCGCCGTCGGTAATTATTCCAATTAATTTTCCATCATCATTTACAACGCAAGTTGTACCGAGCCGTTTGGAAGTTATCTCCAATATTGTATTTTTAATAGAATCTTTTTGATTCACAATCGGCAATTCGTTATCGGTATACATAATTTCCGAAATTCTTAATGATAATCTTTTACCAAGGCTTCCGCCAGGGTGTAAAGAAGCGAAATCTTCTATTGTAAAACCTCGTAATTCCAACAAAGCAACCGCAAGTGCATCGCCCATAACTAATGTTACGGTTGTAGATGCAGTGGGTGCAAGGTCATAAGGGCAAGCTTCTTCTTTTACACTAATATCTAATATGCAATCGCACTGTTTGGCAAGTATAGAATCATTGTTACCGAGCATGCCGATAATTTTAACACCTAATCTTTTGAACATCGGAACAAGTATCATCAGTTCATCGGTACTGCCCGATTTTGATATAATAATTATTGTATCTTCTTTTCTTACCATTCCAAGATCACCGTGTAAAGCATCTGTAGGATGCATAAAAATAGCCGCTGTTCCTGTAGAATTTAATGTTGCAACAATTTTACGGGCAATTAACCCCGACTTTCCCATTCCGGTAAATATGACTCTTCCTTTAGAATCGTAAATCATTTTAATAGCTTTAATAAATTCTTTTCCAATTCTATCTTTTAATGATTCAACGGCTTCGGCTTCAATTTTAATAACTTCTTCTGCTTTTAATATTATTTGGTCTTCCGACACATTATCTCCCATTTTTTATTATATGAATTTCCCTTACTTGAGAATTGTCGTTTGGTGCTTTTTTACCCGGTATCCAATTTGAATAGCTTCCGAAAGTCCAATCTGATAAATCATCGGGAATTTCATCAACTCCGTCAAGTGAAATATCAATCTCAATTTTGTTTTCTAATTCTTGATGAATAACAACATAAATTTCTTTTTCATATTTTTTATAGCTGCCGCAAGCAAACACCTGAGCTGACGATAAAGTTAAATCGGATTTAGAATTTTCACTACCTAAAAAGAAGTTGTTTCTCTTTTTATCTCGAAAACCGATAATTTTATAGTTATTGATTTTACTTCGATATTCAGCATAGCCTTTCTTGTTTTTTGGAAGTAGTGCAAGGAGTAATTTTTTTTCTTTCGGAGTAAGTGCTCGAATAAAGTTATTGTTGTTATTTAAACTATTTTCTTCCAATTTAAACCGATTCGAATAAATTTATTATTTCATTTAACAGCGGTGCCCCTAAGGGGGCGGTGATTATAAAATCGGCACTTCTTTTAACTGTTCTATCGGCAGAAGCAGGTACCAATGCCAATTTTGTTTTTTGTAAAAGAGGCAAATCGAGTATGCCGTCTCCAACATAAGCGGTATTGGCAAATTGTAAATTAAATTTTTTTAGGATTTTTTCTGCATTTTTCACTTTATCAATCGTGCCGTTTTTAAGTTCGATATTTTTAATTTTCTCAAGAAAACTAATAATTTTTTTATCGTTATCCGCAGTTACAATTCCGGTAATTATCCCTTTTTGAGTCATCTTTGTTGCAAACTCGGTTAAAGCCGATTTAATTATATTCAATTGATTTTCGTCCGAACTTTTGAAATTTTCCAGTAAAACACCTTCTAAATCAAATAAAATTAGTTTTATTTGATTCAATTTTAATGAGTAATTATTCATACTGTTTAACTACCTTATCTATTTTTTGAATTTCAACGAGCAAATTATCCAATTCGTTTAATGGGAGTTGACTCGCAGCATCGCTTAAAGCCTTTGAAGGTTCGGGATGAACTTCAAGAAACAAAGCATCTATACCGATTGCAGCAGCGGCTTTTGCAAGCGGTTTTATAAATAGCGATTGCCCGCCTGTAACATTGCTGCTGCCGTGGATTTGTACCGAGTGAGTAGCATCCATTACGACAGGATAGCCGAGATTGTGCATAATAACAATACTCCGCATATCGACAACTAAGTTTTGATATCCGAAAAAAGTACCTCTTTCCGTAAGTAAAATTTTATTATTTCCGGTAAATTTTATTTTATCGATAATATATTTCATATCATCCGGAGCTAAAAACTGTCCTTTTTTTACGTTAATTACTTTTCCCGTTTTGCCCGCTGCAATTAATAAGTCTGTCTGTCTGCAAAGAAATGCCGGAATTTGTAAAATATCTGCAGTTTCAGCCGCAATTTCGGCTTCATCGGGAAGATGTATATCGGTCAAAATAGGGATATCAAATTCTCTTTTAACTTCCGCCAAAATTGATAATGCCTTTTCATCTCCAATACCGGCAAATGAATTTATCGAAGTTCTATTTGCTTTGCGGTAACTCGATTTGAAAATGAAAGGGACCCCGATTTTTGTAGTAATTTGTTTGATTTTTCCGGCAGTTCTCATTGTAATATCTTTATTCTCAATAACACAAGGTCCTGCAATTAAAACAAACGGGTTATTTCCACCAATGCTGATATCTTTTATTTTTACTGTTGAAGTTTTCATTTAGTCGAATAATAAATTATCGTTTAATTTTTTTCTGCTTTTATTGAATCTTGCATAAGCAATATTAGTTGCTTCGCGTCCACGGGGTGTTCGTTGTATAAATCCTTGTTGAATTAAAAACGGTTCATATACTTCTTCTATTGTACCCGGGTCTTCATTTACTGCAACCGACAAAGTGTTTAAGCCGACAGGCCCGCCGTTAAACTTTTCGATTATCGTTAAAATAATATCCTTATCCATTTCATCTAATCCGTATTGGTCAACTTCAAGGGCGGTTAACGCTTTTTGGGCAATTTCAATTGAAATTATTTCTAAATTCTCAAAATCGGCAAAATCGCGTGTTCTTCTCAACAATCTATTTGCTATTCTCGGTGTTCCTCTCGAACGTTTGGCAATTTCTATTGCCGCAATTTCTTGAATTTTTATATCTAATATTTTTGAAGAACGTTTTACTATTTGTGCTAATAGTTGACTATCGTAATAATCCAACCTCGATTTAATTCCGAACCTGTCGCGCAACGGTGCGGTTAACAATCCTGCACGTGTTGTGGCTCCTATAAGTGTATATGGAGGAAGTTTTATTTGAACGGTTCTTGCGCTTGGACCGGTATCAATCATTATATCAAGTTTGTAATCTTCCATTGCAGAATATAAATATTCTTCCACAACTGGACTTAAGCGGTGAATTTCATCGATAAAGAGCACCGATTTTTCTTCAAGATTTGTCAATATTCCGGCAAGATCGCCAGGTTTTTCTAAAACCGGTCCTGATGTAATTTTTAACTTTACACCCATTTCATGGGCAATTACGTGAGCAAGAGTGGTTTTGCCTAAACCTGGAGGACCTGTTAATAAAACATGGTCAAGGCTCTCGTTTCTTTTTTTTGCCGCACCGATAAATACTTTTAAATTATCCGTAATCTTTTTCTGTCCAACGAAATCATCAAATCTAAATGGACGAAGTGTCTGTTCAAATTTTTGTTCGTTGTCTTTTAAAATTGGATTTGTGTTTTCAGATTTTCTCATTAGTATCTGTTTTAATTTTTTGTTATTAAACTTAAAAATTATTTTAAATGATTTATTTTTTCGATAATGAAATTTTCCTTAACTATGTTTATTAATACTGTTAAATTATATATCGAAAATCATAAATAACAAAATAGTATTATTTATGAACTTAATGTTATTAATACATTATGAATATTATTTGTGTTAAATGAAATAACAATACAATTTAACAACAAAACAATTTTAAAATAGAAAAATACTAACGAAAAAACTCCAAACCAAAAAGCTTTTGTTAAGTAAAAGGTATTTTGATTCATCAAAAATTTGTCGAATGCATGAAAATAAACAAAAAACCGGTTTATGATTTGTACAATATTTTTAATGAATCCAACTCAAAAAAGATGAATCTTATAAAAATCAAATAAAAAAAAGTAATAATCTTATAGATTTTTATTATTTGTAACTGATTTGAGGAATAACAAAATTTAGTATACTAAGAATTAATTTTATGTAAAAGAAAATTATGGAGATACAACATGTCGAAAAATCATTATAAAGTTGTTGTTATAGGGTCGGGACCTGCAGGGTTAACATCTGCATTATATACAGCGAGAGCGAATTTAAATCCGATAGTTTTTGAAGGGATGCAGCCGGGAGGACAATTAACAATAACTACGGAAGTTGAAAATTATCCCGGTTTTGAAAAAGGAATTCAAGGTCCTGAGTTAATGGATGTAATGAGAAAACAAGCTTGTAAATTTGGAGCCGAGTGTGTATTCAAAGAAATTACGGAAGCTGATTTTTCGAAAAAACCTTTTGTGCTGAAATCTGATGACGGAGTTAATTATACAGCCGATGCGGTAATAATTTCGACCGGTGCAACTGCAAGATTATTAGGGCTTGAAAGTGAAAAAAAATATATGGGCTATGGGGTTTCTGCATGTGCTACTTGTGACGGATTTTTCTACAAAAATCAAAAAGTATTGGTTATAGGCGGCGGCGATACAGCTATGGAAGAAGCCACGTATCTAACCAAATTTGCTTCAGAGGTTATAATTATTCATCGCCGCGAAGGATTTAGAGCCTCTAAAATTATGCTTGAACGTGCTAAAAAAAATCCTAAAATTAAGTTTATTACTAATGCGGTAATTAAAGAAGTATTGGGCGCAGAGGTAATGGGTAATAAGCGTGTAACCGGAGCTTTGTTAAAAAACACTAAAGATAATTCAACGTTTGAAGTTAAAACCGATGGAATTTTTATTGCAATTGGACATCAACCGAATACGTCTGTTTTCAAAGGGCAGTTAGATATGGATGAAGTGGGCTATTTGCAAGTACAAGCGGGTTCAACACGTACAAACATTGAAGGGGTTTTTGCAGCCGGCGATGTTGCGGATAAAACTTATCGACAAGCAGTTACGGCTGCGGGTACAGGCTGTATGGCTGCTTTAGATGCTCAAAGATGGCTTGAAGAGAAAGGACTTGATTAGTATCTTTGTTAAAAAGATGGCAGCATATTAAAGATAATTAGGGATGAAATGGATAATGGTAAATTTCAAAAATTAAAAGAGTGCCTGCCTGCATATTCAGTGCTAATTGGAAGGGAAGAATTTTTTAATTCCGCCGTTCTTATTCCACTTGTTCTATTTGAAAATGAATATCATTTCCTTTTTGAACTGCGTTCAAATCAAATTAGGCAAGGTGGTGAAGTTTGTTTCCCCGGAGGTGCCGTTGAACAGAACGATAACAATATTATAGAAACCGCAGAACGTGAAACAATAGAAGAATTAGGATTAAACAAAAATAAAATTGAAATAATCGGGTTACTCGGGACTTATATTGGGGCAAAAGGTGTTGCCGTTGATGCCTGTGTAGGTAAGTTAAAGATAAATTCATTAAACGAGTTAAATGTTCAAAGTACCGAAGTCGAAAAAGTATTTACAGTTCCGGTTTCCTTTTTTGAAAAGAACGAACCGGAAATTTATCGGGTAGATCTTGAAATTCATCCATCCTATCACGATGAAAAAGGGAATAAAGTTGATCTGCTTCCGGTAAAAGAGTTATCGTTGCCGAAACGATATGAACAACCTTGGAAGGGGAGAAAACATAGGGTACTGGTTTATAAAACTGAAGGTGAAGTTATTTGGGGAATTACCGCCGGACTGATATTCGAGTTCATCAAAAGATTAACATTGTAATATAACTGTGTCGCAATTGTTTTTAAAATACTTATAACAATAATTAAGTAAAAAGCCTAAAAGTCTTAAATAAATAAGATTGTTAAATTCAGAATACATTTATCACTTGACAAAATGAGAATTATTACATATTTTACTTAAAGGTTTTCGAAAACGATTAAGTAATTGATAAGTTTAGAAAATTATATTTGTGACTGACGTGGCGAAGCTGTATTTATTTTAAAAATTTTTTAAGATGTAACTTAAAGGTTTTCGAAAACGATTAAGTATCCGTTGATTAAACATTTATACTTTTGAATTCTACTATTAAGCTGTATTAAAATGATATTATCGATTCTATTAAGGGGTCATTCCATATATTTCATCAAAATTTTGCAAAGTTACATTAATAAATAATAATAAGTGAGTTTACTCTGAAAAGCCTAAAATTCAATTATTTGTTTCATCTTAGAGTAAGATTTAATATTTTTTTAAATACACCTTTTTAGATTGATTAATTAATAATTTAAAAAAAGAGAGAAATAATGAAGGAAAAACAATTTGAATATGGTTTAAAGTATCTTATCGAAGAATTTGGAGAAGATGCTGTAAACAAGGCAATAAAAGCCATTGAAAACTTTAAGGTAGAAATTCCAAGCTGGGTTTTTGGTAATTTTGGCGGGAATAGATTTGGGGAATATATGACCCCTGGTTATGCAAGGAATATAAATGAAAAATTAGATGATGCAGCGTATGTTGATAGATTAACGTATGCTGTTGATGGAATAGCAACGCATATATTATGGGATTATTCAATTGATGGTATAAAAGGATCATTTGAAATTGCTGAACATGTAGCTCAAGAAGCAAAAAAGCGTGGTTTAAAACTAGGTTCAATTAATCCGACGTACTTTCTAAAAGGTTCGCACCGGGGAAGCTTATCTGCCGAAGAACCAAAAACCCGGGATAATTTTATTGAACAAACAATTCTTGCCGCCCGAATTGCAAGTGAATTAGCAAATAGAATTCTAGCAATTTGGGTCCCGGATGGTTCGAATTATCCAGGACAAGTTGAGTTACGAAAAGCTTTTAAAAATACAAAACGCTCGCTTAAAGAAATTGCTAAAGGAATTGAAAAAATTAATAAGAATTCAAAGGATGGAAATGTAAAAACATTAATTGAATATAAAGTATTTGAACCTGGTACTTATAGTACTGTAATATCAGATTGGGGAAGTGCATACCTCTTAGCTAGAGAATTCGGTGAAAATGGAGGTGTTCTAATTGATATGGGGCATCATCTCCATTCAACTAATGTAGAACAAATTATTGCTAAATTATTAAATGAAGGTATGTATGGCGGACTTCATTTTAATACTAGGTATGCAGCAGATGATGATCATGCAGTTGAACCTAATTCACAAATGGCAAGAGTTTTCTATGAATTAGTTTCCGGCGGTGGTTTATTTGGTAACAATAATTGGGCAATGATGATAGACCAGTGCAGCAGTAGAGAAAAAAGAATACCTGCAATTTTACATTCTATTGATTCTTTGCAATTATCTTTGGCAAAGTCAGTGTTGGTAAATAAAGAATTACTTTCAGTTTATCAAAAAAATGATGATGTCATATTAGCCAATCGTATATTCAATAATGCAATTATGAACGTTGATGTACGACCAATCGTGGCGAAGGCAAGGCTAAATAAAAATTTACCTGTCGATACACTTGAAGCTTACTACAAAAGCGGCTACCAAGAAAAAATAGAACATGAACGAATTAAAAAATCAGAGGCAAATACTATTAAAATTAATTCATAAACTAAATGTCTCTAATAAGTCGTTTTCAATTTATCGAATCATTAATATTAACTAAAATCAAAGCTTATCCGTAAGAAAAATATTTTTTAGAGGGGATTCATAATTCAAATGTTAAATTTGATAATATGAATTGGTACAATTTTTTTTGTTCATTAAATGTATTTATTATCTTAATAAGAAACTAATTAAAAAAAAGGACTTGTATGTTTAAAGAGAAATTGCTAAGTCATCTGAATTCAGTAGAAGAATATGAACGGACTCCGGTTCCAAAACTACAGCGGAAAGGATGGGGGGGCTTTATAGGTATGTATATCGGAGAACATACTGCAGGCACAGAATTTGTTATAGGACCTTTATTCGTTGCTCATGGGGTGACCGCTAGCGATTTGATTTTTGGATTATTAGTAGGTGATTTTTTAGCCGTATTAAGCTGGGCGTTTATTTGTTCCCCGATCGCTACAAGATATCGTTTAACGCTTTATTATATGCTTGAGAAAATTTGTGGGGTTAAATTAACAACGGTATATAATTTAGTAAATGCACTTATGTTTTGTTTTCTTGCCGGAGCAATGATCGCAGTTTCTGCTACTGCAGTCGGTATCCCATTTCACTTAGGTATGCCTTCACTGAATCAATGGTTACCGAATAGTTTTGAGTGGATAATTATAGTTATACTTGTTGGAATAGTTACTACTTTGATAGCAATGTTTGGATATAATCAAGTTTCTAAATTTGCTAATATAGCGGCGCCTTGGATGATTCTTGTGTTTATTGCTGCAGCTGTAGCTGTATTGCCGGATTTAGGTGTTACTTCAGTATCAAATTTTTGGGAAATCGCAAAAACAAAAATTTGGACAGGTAAAGCACTGCCCGGACAAAGCCAATTCACCTTTTGGCATGTTATGTTCTTCGCCTGGTTTGTTAATATGGCTATGCATATTGGAATGTCTGATTTGTCTATTCTACGTTATGCAAAAAAATGGTATCATGGTTTTTCTCCAATTGGTGGAATGTACGTTGGTCATTATATCGCTTGGATTGCGTCGGGTATTTTGTATGCATTGTTTTTACAAGAAACGCACTTTAGCACACAATTTGCCCCTGGTCCTATTGCCTACCGGGCTGCTGGAATAGCAGGTGCTATATGTGTAATTATAGCTGGATGGACTACAGCAAATCCTACAATTTACCGAGCCGGTTTAGCTCTTCAAGCTATAAAGCCGAAATGGAAGACCTGGAAGGTTACTATGATAGTGGGTTTGATGACTACCATAGTAGCAATATTTCCTGCCATAGTTATGAAACTACTCGATTTTGTAGCTCTTTATGGTCTTATATTAATGCCGATGGGCGCAATAATAATGATGGATGTTTATATACTACCAAAACTAAATTTAAAACCAAATTTTGCTGAATACTTTCACAAATCTTTGAATCAAGCTGCGATGATTACATGGGTTCTAACTTTGATTTTATGTCTGGCTATTAATTTATATTTTGGAATGGAGATTTTCTTTTTAGGTTTACCGGGATGGTTTATCGCATCAATAATATATATTATCTCAAGTGTAATAATGCAAAAAATAACAACTAAAAGGAGTATGACCAATGAAGTTAAAATTGTTGCTTAAGTTATTATCTGCCATAGGATTTATTCTTACAATACTCCCCTCTTTTTTTGTATTTAATAATACAATTGATCTTAATACAGATAAATTATTAATGTTTTTCGGTACGATAATTTGGTTTTCTAGTTCACCGTTTTGGATGAACAAAGGTGCTAAATAATGAATAAATATAAGAAGGAGATTGACTTAAAGTATAACATTTAATAGTTTCATTAATTAGTTTATCAAAAAGATATCTTCAAAGAAAAATATTCTAAAAATCAATCCTTTTCCATTGTTTAAATGAGCGGAATATTTTTATTTGATATTTCAAAAAGTTTTTACACTTTATATACATATGGCGACTAAGTCGCAATTATGAATGTTGAATGATGAATTGTGAATTGAAAAACTTAAGAGCAAAAATTTTCAAACAAAAAAAACAAGGATTTAGTTGTTAATACTATAAATGTATCAAAAAATAAGAAATAAATTAACCTTAAAAGATGTGGCGAAGGAGTTGTCCGTTACGCCGGCAACGGTTTCCAAAGCGCTAAGAGATAGCAGTGATATCTCTTTAGAAATGAAACAAAAAGTTAAAAAAATTGCAAAAAAATTGGGGTATCGCCCAAACTTATTGGCAAGATCGTTAATTAGTAAAAAAAGTAAATTATTGGGAATATTAATTCCGGACTTACGAATATCTTTTTTCTCCGAAGCTGTAAGAGGTATATACGAGGAAGCAAATAGGAAAGGATATGAAACTATTTTGTTGGTTCATGATGAAAATAGAGTAATTGAGAGGAAAAAATTAGAATTCTTATCAGACATTCATACTGATGGAATATTATTAAATGCAACAGGGGCTAAAAGCAATTATAAACTTTATACTAAATTAGCCGAAGAAGGTATAAATATAGTTTGTTGGGATAGAAAATTAGAAGGACTTGAGTTTTATTCGGTAACGATTGATGACAAAAAAGCGTCTTTCGAACTGACATCAAAGATGATCAATGAGGGACGAAAACATATACTTTTTTTAGGTCCAAATACGGGGATACCTGTTGCAAAATATCGTTTTGAAGGATACAAGTTAGCTTTGGAACACCATGGTATTGCTTTTGATCCCAAATTGGAAGTTCAAACATTCAGGAATTATTCTGATAGTTATAAAAAAATATTATCATTGTTAAAAAGTAAAATAAAAATTGATGCAATTGTTAGTATTGGCGGTTTAATTACTTATGGTGCTGGGAAAGCAATTTTAGATAGCAAACTCTCTATTCCGGATGATATAATGCTTGGTGAATTTGGTGATAATAATATTGTTTATAAACTAAGTGTCCCTTTTTTAACTGTCTATCAACATCCTTATACCTTAGGAAAGTCTTCTGTTGATTTACTTATTAAATTAATTGAAAATCAGGATAAATTAGATGATTTTAAAGATATCATAATAGATTCTGAAGTTTTGCAGCGTTAGAATTTTCATTTAACCTTCTTTTTTCTTTAGTTTATCATTATTTGCAGTTGTAGTCAGATTTAATATCTTTTTTATTGTCTCCAGACATATAAATGATCATGGAACATTAAAGTTGTTTGATAAATTTTAGAATTAAGTTTAACCTAAATTTTTTATAAGAATTTTTATAATAAACCTTCATAAAGTTAAAAAAACTGTTCAGACTAAGTACTTCCTATTGCAAAGTCAGGGTTAAACAACAACGAAGTTACAGATTGACATACATTTTTATCGTTCCCCAAAAAGTTATCTAAAAAGGACTTTTAATTTTTAACAATTAAATATTCTATAAATTTTTCAAGGCATAGACTATGAGAAACACTAAGTTGATAAAACGATTATCATTATTACAAATAGTAGCATTCAGTTTAGTCATTTTTATAAATTTTGTCGGCTCAGATAAAATATTTGGTAAAGAAATATTAACAATAAAATCTGATACTAAATCTGTACAAATGGGGCGTACCTTTCGATTAAAGGCACATTTAAAGTTAAAATCCGAATCATTGGCGAAAAACTATCTATTGCTTCCGTATGTGAATAATCGTAGATGGGGGGCTCAAGAAAAACCTGATTCCAATGGGGATGCAATTTTTATTATACCCCTTCCAAAGCCTGGTTGTGCAAATATTCAAGTGATTGCAGTGAAATCAGAAAATGACAATTGGATGGGAATTTCCAATCGGGATCTCTTAATGGTTGGTAAACTCATGCCCGAGAATGTAGGTATAAGTTCCAACAAAATTAAAATCATAGTTAAAAGGCGAAAGATGCCTAAATTACCTGATGATTCTCATTTTTTTTGTATTCAATACGAGACGTGGTTTTCTCCTGAATCTTCTTATTGGCAAACTGCCGAAGCAGTACCCCTCATTGGTTTTTATGATTCATATAACGAAGACGTAATCCGACAACAGATACTTTGGCTTGTGGATATTGGCGTGAATACAATTATGTTGGACTGGTCTAATCATATTTGGGGTGATGAACACTGGAATCAGCGTGGAAATGGGGCAAGAACAATCATTAATAACACTACATTTTTTCTAGAAGTACTTGCAAAAATGCGTGATGATGGTATTGATATCCCCAAAGTTGTATTGATGACGGGGCTCAGTAACGGACCACCTGCAACAGTAGAAGCTTTAAACGAAGAATTACATTGGATATATCAAAATTATATTCTAAATCCACGATTTAAGAATTTATTTTGGATTTATGAAGATAAACCCTTAATGGTCATTTTGGATACTGGTGTAATTGGGAATAAGAAGGGTACTTCAGAATCTGCATTTAGAGTACCATTTTTGAAACAAACCCTTGCTCTTTCTGTTAAAAAACTCAATGAATTTAGAGCCGCTCAAGTTCCAATTGATGACACACATTTTACTATACGTTATATGTCAACTCAAAATCAGATTACTCATCATAATAAATTAGGCTATTGGTCATGGATGGATGGACAATTAGAGCCTATCGTAACTTATTATAAAGGGAATCCGGAAGCAATTACAGTTACACCTTCATTCTTTGTACCAGGGGGTTGGACAGCACAAGGATCTTATGGTCGACTCGGCGGAACAACATATCTTGCAACATTCAAGGTTGCTCTGAAATATAGACCTCGTGTAATATTTCTTCACCAGTTTAACGAATTTGCCGGGCAAAGGAAAGGACATGGATATGGTAAGAATAAAAGTATTTTTCTTGATGAATACAGTAAGGAATTAAGTGACGATATAGAACCGGTATCATTGACAACTCGGGGTTATCGAGAAGACAAAGGGGGATGGGGATTCTATTATCTTAATCTAACACATGCTCTAATAGACATATTTCGCGGAAATTCAAGAGGTAGTACAATTTTAGCAGTTGCACCACCACATGTAGTTAAGGATAAGCTATACCTTAATTGGTCAACAGCGGGAGTATTACCGAGAAACTTTACAATAGCTATTGATGGTAAGACAGTGATAAAAAATATTACCGGAACTTCCTGTAATATTCCTATAGATGGTTTAACTTCCGGCTATCACAATATCACTGTCGTTGCAAATGGAGCTATTACACATTATCCTCTTTCTAAAATAAAGTTTGATAACTTTACGAGACTCCCAATGTTAGTTAAAGTAAAAAGGGTATTTCACTTAAATAGAAATAAAAGATAATCTTAAGGATAACAAATTAATTATTATACTAAAAAAAATTAAAATAAGTCTTTAATATTTTAATCAAAAATATGTTTTGGGATAATATTTTTTTATTTCATCTAAAAAATATTTTAACACTATTTATCAAAAGATGAGAAATGGATATTGGCTATTTATATTTAAGTTTTAGTTAAAATGCTAATGAATTTGAAAAATTTCTATTTTAAAATTTAGATTAAATAGACATTATCCACAAAAAATTTTTCTTTCTAAAAGTTAAATAGTAATGAAGTGAATACTCGGATTTTTTATAAAAAAAAGCTATAGTATTCATTTAATTTCTGGATAAATAATTTTTTAACATGTAATTAATGACTTTATTATTACAAAAAGAGGGTTTAATATGAAACGTAATATTTTGTATATATTTATTTTTTATAGCTTTATTTTTTGTTTAAGTACAAAATCTCTATTTTCCCAGACTAATAAAACTGGTACATTGAGAGGAACTGTTACGGCAGCAGATACCAAATTACCGCTTCCTTTTGCAAATGTTATGATAGTCGGAACTAATAATGGAACCGCCACAGATATGAAAGGTAAATTTATTTTAAGAGATATTTTGTTAGGAAAACATAAAATTAAAATAACATATGTTGGTTATGGGCAAAAAATTTTAAAAGTTATTGTACACCCTAACGAAACAACTTTTATCAATGTAATTTTAACTCCCCATAATATCCAAATAAAAAAAGTAGTTGTAACTGCACAAGCTTCTGGTCAGTTGAAGGCAATAAATGAACAAATAAATTCTAAAGATATAATAAATGTGGTAGCGCCTGATAGAATACAAGAAATTCCTGAGGCGAATGCAGCTGAGGCAATAGGACGTCTTCCCGGTATATCATTGATAAGATCGGGAGGGGAGGGACAAGGAGTTGTTATTAGAGGTTTAGCACCTAAATATAGTAAAATATTAGTTGATGGTATCCAAATACCTTCTACTAATCCAAATAATCGAAGTACAAATATTTCTAGTATTTCCCAATATATATTACAAGGTATTTCAGTTTATAAAACGATTACACCGGATATGGATGGAGATGCTACTGGAGGTGTAATTAATTTAAAATTAACTAAAGCTCCTTCAGGATTTCATTTTCATATATTAAGTGAGGGGGGGTATAATAATTTAAATAAGTATTGGAAAAATTATAATTTTCAAGCTAATGTTAGCAACAGATTTTTAGAAAATAAATTGGGAATGCAATTAAATATTGGAAGTGGAAGTGTTATAAGAAGTGCTCAAAGCACTACAAGTAGTTATAGTATTATCACAAGTGCTACACAAAATAATTATCAAAAGCAGCCATTATATATTAATGCAATAAACTTAAATGATCAGTATAGACTCAACAATAGGTCAACAGCATCTTTAATCTTAGATTATAAATACTCACCCGAATCAAATATTGTTTTTTTCAGCTTTTTCTCCCATTTATCCCAAGATAACAGGGGCGTTTCTAAAAGCTTCAATTTAGCGAATGCAAGCCGTAATATTATGTATACTTTTACTCAAGACAAAGGGGATAATAGTGAATTATTTATAAGTTCACTTAAAGGTAAAAACAACATTAATTTATTTAATTTAACATATGGTATTGCATATTCTCAAACACATAAGTATACGCCAAACTCTCGAGTATGGCGTTTTATAAATGCCGGTGGAGTTCCATCAGCTTTAACGGATACTTCATCAAGAAGATTACCTATTGGAACTATAGTTAATGCAGTAAAAGATTCTATGTCAAAAAGTATTTTAGAAAGAACAAGAATTTGGGATATTGGAGTATCTTCACAGAATAATATTGATAGAGAAATCACTGCATATTTTGATTCAAAAGTTAATCTACAATTTAGCAATTCTATTAATGGAGTAATCAAATTTGGTTTTAAATACAAATACGAAAAGAAAAACAGATATTGGGCAAATTATGCTCAAAATGTATCATCACAAAATATTCCACAATTTGGCGATTCTGTAAAAAATAATATTTCATGGGTAGATATTGTTGGTAGAGCGCTAACAGCTAATGGTTTCCAAGACCATATAGTTAATAGTTTCCAAAATGGTAGATTTTATTTCGGTTGGTATCCCAATTTCAATAGATTGAATCAATTTTTTGACTGGTTTGCCAATTTTTCACATTATTATAAAACGCATCCGAATATAAACCCTCCTTTTGCTGAAAATAAAACTTTTCTCAATCCAAGCGTAACGGCTATGCAAAATAACAATTATAGTTTTGACCAAAAATATTATGCTGTATATATAATGGGTGAACTTAATTTAGGTAATTGGTTAACTTTTATTCCAGGTGTACGTTACGAAAAAGTTTTAGATAATCTAACCGGCTGGTATGCAATACAAATTCCTTTTCCAATTAAACCATTTGGTCATCCGGTTTTTACTACTCATAAAGACGAATATTATTTACCTGACTATCATCTTATTATTAAACCTACTGATTGGATGAATATCCATATAGCTTATACAAATTCATTAAATAGACCAGATTATATTAGCTTAGTTCCAATCACTTATATAAATACTAGTGGCTTACCTCAAATCCTAAAAGAAGGTAATCCCAATCTAAAACCGGAACATTGGGCTAACTATGATTTACAAGTTTCTTTTTATAATAATGCATTAGGCTATTTGAGTATTGATGGCTTTTATAAAAAAGCCAAGGATGTGATATGGACACCTGTTTATGTAAGAACCCCAGGGGAACCGCCAATCCCTGGGTTTGAAAATATCTTTGGTAAGAATGCAGTAGTTAATATTATACAACCTGTTAATAATAATTATACTATTTTTGTTAAAGGGCTTGAATTAGATTGGCAAACAAACTTTTGGTATTTACCAGAGCCATTTAATAAGTTTTCGATGTATTTTAATTATACATTAATGAAATCAGCAACGAAATATCCAAGAACGGTTACAGTAAATAAACAAGTTGGAACAGATAATAGGGGAAGGCCAATTTTTAAACTTGTTACAAATTATTATGTAGATAACGGTCCTATGATAAACCAACCTGATAACATTGTTAACTTTTCTTTAGGTTACAATTATAAGGGATTAGATCTATGGTTCTCATATCAGTTTTCTGGTCAAAAACTAAGTGGGTTTAATCCTCAACCAGAATTAAGTTCCTATCACCTAAGTTTTCAAAGATATGATTTACAAATCACTCAAAAGTTACCAATTCGTAATTTAGAATTATTATTTAATTTTGCGAATATTAATAATCCTACAGAAATATCGAAGTTAAAGGGTGACGTACGTCCCAATTATTTGGAAAACTATGGTTGGACTATGAATTTAGGAGTAAGATATAAATTATGATAATGTATAATAACATAAATTTTTAGAAGTTCTCAAAATTAAGTGAATTGATTCTACATTTCCTCAAAACTTAATAAAAAATTAATTATAAGTACTTATTTTTATGATAAATATTCACTTCTTCAATAGAAAAAGATTCTACATTACTAATGTTGTAACCCAATCAAGCTCTAATTCCATTTTAGTATAGTCATCCTAACTTATAAACACTATAAATAAGACGTATCTAAAAGATCATTTTTGAATTGTAAATATTAGCAAAAAATCAAAGCTTATTTACAAAGAAAATATCATTTTAGATGAGACTTACAAATTTTTTTAATTCTATAAAAGGTATAAAGGAGGTGATGAGAAAATTATTTCAAAAGGGAAAGAATTTGCTATACAACAGTATTTAAAAACAAGAATTTTCACAGTTTTATCTATTGTCGAAACTGAAAAAAATTTTAGACTGTATATAAAGCAAATTCAAGAAATAGGATTAGTTATTAACTAATCAAATTAATTAACATAATTATTAAATAAAGGAGGAATAAAATGAAAAAGTTTATAACTTTACTAACTTTTTTTCTTTTTACTATTGTTTCATTCTCGCAAACTTATCTTGATGTTAAACCAGGTTATGGTACATTAAACGATGCTATTGCAAAAAACCAAGGTAGTGTGGTATATAGGTTACAGGCAGGTCAATGGTACGGTTTGACAGGTATAATTCAAAATTCAAATTTTAAATTGACAATTATTGGTACAACACCTTCTAATTCTAAAACAATGCCTGCAATGATACAAGTTGGTTCTGATGCCAATGGAATTCCGTTTTCAAACATGTTTTCAGTGTTTCAAGATTTAACATTAAAAAATGTTTTTATAACTGATGCAAATTCAAACAATATTCAAGCAGGTAAAGCACTTATTTCAATGCAAGCTACTGCTAAAATTACTATTGATAGTGTAGTAGTTGATCCATTAAGTGTTACTAATGCTTTAATCGATTGTGGTAGTTCAAAAAAACCTGTTATTTATATAACTAATAGTATGTTTATTCATAGCGGACAGCAAGTAGACCCCAATGATGGACGTTTTATCGATATAAAAGGAGATCCAACAAACGGATACGATACGTTGTATATTGAAAATAACTCTTTTTTGTACACAGGTACTTGGTTTGTGGCAAATGAAAATTTTAATACTGGTAGAGATAACTTTGTTTGGATTAACCACAATACATTCATAGCACATAAAAGTCAATTGCAATGGGATTGGTATATTAATGATGAGTATTTTACAAATAATTTATTATTTGATTTTAACACACAACCCTGGAATATAAATTGGAATTCTTATTTTCCAGACGGTACTGCTAAAATCGGAGGAAAAGAATCAAAATTTAGTCTTATTACTGCCGACACACTTTTTACAACAGATGCTAATGGAAATGTTGTCCGTGAATCATTTCCATCTGTTAGAAAAAGTTTTGTTGAGTATAACCTAGATTACACTAATCCGAAAATATTAGATATACCTGCTTGGGGTAATGACCCAGCACATACGAAAAATAATGATGGAAAGACTCCAATTGATTATTCTTATTTGATGCCCCTTGTTCAACCGAAAGATTCGATGGCAGTTAGCAGGGAAGCAAGAATGTTTAATAGTCCAACGAATTTTCCAGGTTTTAAATATGGCAATACTTTAACAAATGTTGATCCTCAGTTTAATTTAAAAAAGATCTATGCTCTTTCAGATTCATTAGCTGCTTGGACGTTTCCAGCAGCAGAAATACATAGTTGGGGTTTCGATCCCGCCAATGTGATGCCAGTTGCTCAGTGGCCGAAATTCTGGTATTACCCTGACAGTTCTGGCCTAGGTAATCCTACTGCTTGGCCTCGCTTTGATGCTACATATTCAAATTCAAAGGTATTAACGTCTTCTATTGAAGGGCTTCCTTTGGGAGACCTAAATTGGTTTCCAAAAGCAAAAGCTGTTTGGCAAGCACATAAAAAGGAAATAATGGATCATATTTTAGCTGAAAATGTAAGTAAAATGAATATTGGGGTGAAAGAAACAGCGGTATCGTCATCTAACGCAGCAGCATCTCTTGGACCAAGTAATGTATTAGATAATAATCCAAATACTTTTTGGGCTAGTATTCCACATCTAAATGCCGATGCTGAAGAATGGATTTATCTAGACCAAGGTATGTCAAAAACAGTAGCTCAAATTGTTTTAGTCCCCCGAGCTGTTGCCGATACAGTAGTCTATTGTTTCCCTCAAGCTTTTAAAATTCAATATAGTTCGGATGCGAGTACTTGGACAGACGTTCCTGGACAAAGTTACACTAATTATCCTAATCCAAAAAATAATAAAGGCGAAGTTTTTACTTTTTCTTCTCCTGTTAATAGTCGTTATATTCGGATTGATGCAACAAAACTACGTGTGGATGATAGTGGGATTAATTACTATTTTCAATTAGCTGAAATTAATTTATATAGTTCAGTTACTGCAGTAGATAGAGCTAAAAACGAGGTTGTTAAAACTTTTTCCTTATCGCAAAACTATCCAAATCCGTTCAATCCTACCACAACCATTAGTTACAGTATAGCAAAACAAGGATTAGTTACATTAAATGTATATAATATGTTAGGACAACGGGTAGCAACATTAGTAGATAAGTTGCAAAATGCAGGAGAATATTCGGTAAATTTTGATGCATCAAAATTAGCATCGGGAGTATACCTTTATAGAATACAATCCGGTAATTTTTCTTTAACAAAGAAAATGATTTTGATGAAATAATGATCGTCATTTCAAAATTAGTCATGGAAAAACAAATGGTTCATTTCTTTTTGAGATGAACCATAAAATTGATGGAATCTGATGGTTGGGTAGTGTCAAAAGTATTGTGAAAAAATGAAAAGAATGCAAAAGAGACAACTTGCCTTCAAAGAACAACAAACATGTGAAAATAGATTGTTCTTTGAAAATATGGATTTGTAAAGATAGAACATCTAAGTAGCCACAGAAATAATCTTATTTCACTTGTTTTTTGTATTAAAGCAATACCAGAGAACTCAGGTAATTCAAAGGGATCTTGTATTAAGAGCAGAATGTTCACGTACGAAAATATGGTGAGTAATGAAGATTACTAATTTAGAAATAGCACCGTTGTTACTACCGAAGCCATTTTAGAATTGAATAAGCTGTTTTTCTGAGCAGTAATGGCATAAGAGATGTGAAGACTCAGAACAAGTGAAACAACGCTTATGCCATTATGAATAGCTCTTAAATTCACAGTAGGTTTTATGTGGTTGTGCAACTTTTAATTGATTAGGCAGGTAGTGGTACTCACGATATTGATAATTTATCTTGAATTGTGATAACCTATGTTTTCTAAGTTCAATTTCTTCTGGATTAAGATTATTTAACTTAGCTAATCTATGCGGACACTTCCGGTTCGAACATTTATATACCTTATAGTCATTATTTTGCTTCTAAGTAAAAAGAGCCTTTGAACAATAAGGGCAATAATATTTTGTTTTCTTAAGAAAACGTTTTTCAATTTGGAAAGTATTAAAACAAATCTTGCATTTAAGTTGAGAGTTCTTTTTCCCATCATTAAAATAAATGTAGTAATATGGTGCAGAACAATGCGGGCAAGTAATGGAGTTTGGAACGGGATTAGACGAAGAGCGATATTTTATTGGCTGCAGAGTTTTACCCTTTCTTTGCTCATATAAACTCAGAAGATATTGGTAATTTAATTTCGGTTTGTTTTTAATCAACCTTGAAAATCCACCTTCTTTGAAGGTGGTCATGTTCATTTGGCTATGCCTGTATTTGTTGACATAAATTGAATGATGAATATCGATTAACGAACAATGATTTACGATGTAACTCGAAAACATCGAAAGTCTAAAATCGTTAATCGGTGTTCGATATTCAAAAAGCAGAGAACTCTCAAAAGCCCTCTATGGGGGCAAACCAAAGCCACCTTCTAAGAAGGTGGATTATTTACTGATTTCAGAAGCATCAAGCGGAGAAAATGGGTCGATGCTAAAAATTTCTGTAATTAGGATGTTTATCCGCAAAAGCGTCTTTCGGTTTAATATCGGAGTGTTTGTCTTCAATGATTTTCACCAGTTCATCAATAACATTAAGAATCTCATTACGAGTGAATTTTTTACATATCCAAATTATTAATTTTCAAATTTTATTCATTGGCTTGCCTCATGAGTCCAAGAAAAATGGTTTTTTGCTCACCTTTTTCAGTGGAGGCAAATCAATTTAATAAAACTTGTTGTAATTAAACAAATTATATAAACCGGTAGTGTATATTTTTGACACTACTCGATGTTTATTTAGGAGTAAGTAATGAAAGTAATAATTATACAAATACGGTTTTTATTATACTTCTTCCTTTTTTCGCTTGTTTTAGAAGCGCAAACATGGAATGTAAATCCGGATTATTGGTCGGCAACCGATGCATTAGGAAGGACTATACCTACCGAAAATGAAACAGGTTCAACAAAAAGCGGAAAATATGTCGGAATATTCTATTGGACTTGGCATACAGATCAAAATGCCGATTTTTCACCTGTTATTAATATTTCAAATATTCTTAGGAAAGACCCTAATGCGGCACATGAATTAAATAATCCGGCATGGAAAGGAATCATCAACGGTGGGGTTTTCTGGTGGGATGAACCTTTGTTTGGATACTACCGGACAACTGATGATTGGCTATTACGTAAACATGCCCAAATGCTTGCTGATGCCGGGATTGATGTAGTATTTTTTGATGCTACAAACGGCACTTATACTTGGAAATCATCTTATATGGAATTACTAAAAGTATGGGAACAAGCAAGAAAAGATGGGGTCAAGACTCCTCAAATCGCTTTCATTCTTCATTTCCGAGCTGATAAAGAGTCATTAGCCGAAATTACAGAATTATATAATGATTTATATCAACCTGGGTTATATAAAGATCTGTGGTTTATGTGGGATGGCAAACCTCTAATTATGGCCTATCCTGGAATGCTTGTAGCTAGCAATAATAGTGCCGGATTGAAATTTAAAGCTGATTCCTCATTTATTGGGGTGGATGCAGCTTGTCCTAGTTGGGGTAATAATATAGGTAATCTTACTTTAACATTGTACAAATGGAAAACTGATTATGCCACAACGGTTAATGGAACACCCATCGCAGATTCAACATTTGTAAATTTTCACGATAATGAACGTCTTAGATTAAATATTAAGCCACAACCTCCGGGAGAATATTATTGGGAGTTGAGCAATGCTACAGAGGTAGTTGGTGTTTGGAAATGGAATAATACAAAGGATTCGGTTACTAGTTATTTCAATGGAAAAGTTGTAACAGATGGTAATTATGACAGTAGAATTTATTATGCTGATGGTATTTCAAAAAATTTAACTAATGACGATGGTACAGGTCATACGCCAGTTCAAATTCTACCGGGTGCAAATACTGCTTTAGTTAATGATATAAAGAATTTTTTCACATTCCGACCGGGTCAACCTGACTATGTTAATGGTCCCTCACGAAATGACCAGTGGGGTTGGCTTGAAGATTATCCTCAGCATGGGTATGGTAAAAAAGCTAACGGCGGTTATGAAGAGGTACCGGTTGGAGTAGCTCAAAATGCCAGTGGTGCCAGCGGCGGTCATGCATCTGCTTTTAATGAACCTGATACTTATGGACGAAGTTACACTAAAGCCAATGGACAAGATACTAGTTCTGATGCATATTTCTATGGACTTAATTTTCAAGAGCAATGGAGCAGAGCATTTGAATTAAATCCTGACCTAGTATTTGTTACCGGATGGAATGAATGGATAGCAGGACGTTGGAGTACTACTAATTGGTCTAATCCTTATGCACCTTTTTCTTTCGTAGACGAATACAATTGGGGAAAAAGCCGCGATATAGAACCTGTAAAATCATGGGGAGATAATGGAGATGACTATTACATGCAGTTAGTTAGTAACGTACGAAAGTTTAAGGGAATGCAAATGCAAGAACCTGCATCTGCTATGAAAACTATTATTATGGGAAAATTTGATGATTGGACAAATGTAAAACCGGAATACCGGGATTACAAGGGAGATACAATATGGCGGAACTCTAAAGGACAAGGCGATAGTCTTTATTACAGTAATCATACCGGACGCAATGATATAGTATTGGCAAAAGTAGCCAGGGATACAAATTATATTTATTTTTATGTTGAAACTGCGGCAACTTTGACGTTCAAAACTAATCCTAAATGGATGCGGTTGTGGATAGATATTGACCGGAGCAAGAAAACCGGTTGGGAAGGATATGATTATGTTATTAATCTGATAAGTCCGGGTGATTCACTAGTAATAGAGAAAAGCACGACCGGATGGAATTGGAAAAGAGTAGGTTCGGCAGCATACGCAATAAAGGATAGTGCGCTGGAATTGAAAGTAAAACGATCATTATTGAATGTGAAAGGGAAAAAATTAAATTTTGAATTTAAGTGGAGCGATAACAGTGAGAACGATGGTAATATTATGGATTTTTATGTTAATGGAGATGCTGCACCTGACGGCAGATTTAATTATGTATATTCAACTCAAACTACCACCGATGTAAGTGAACAGACTAAACAACCGGAGAGTTTCTCCTTATCGCAAAACTACCCAAATCCGTTCAATCCCACTACAACAATTAATTACAGTATATATAAAAGCAGTTTGGTTACTCTTAAAGTCTACAATATGTTAGGACAGGGAGTTGCTACATTAGTTAACCAGGAACAAACCCCCGGAAACTATACGGTAAACTTCAATGCTTCAAGATTAGCATCGGGTGTATATATGTATAAAATACAAGCCGGTGATTTTTCAGCAATAAAGAAAATGATTTTGCTTAAATGAGTGCCAAGCAAAGCTATATTGCATCTATCCGGATGAAATGTTGCGAACATGGTAAAACTTTACGACCATGTAGTGAGGAGTCAATCTAACTGTACAGCCGAAAAAGCTGGACAAAAAGACTTATCCTATAAGGAAATGAAATGGATAAGTGTTGGCAGAAAGCCGGATAAGACCATTATTGTAATGTTAAATTTTCCAAGAAAATTGATAATATCTGATAATTACTTTTAGAGGTAAGTAATGAAAATAATAATTATACAAATACGGTTTTTATTATACTTCTTCCTTTTTTCATTTGTTTTAGAAGCGCAAATGAATCCTAATCATCGGGCTTTACATGGTGTATTAGGCAGAACAACTACTCATAGAGCACAACAGTCGATCACACCCGTGGATAAGGAGGCAGTTCGGGCGCACTTACAGGTAACTGACTTCACAATGCAGCCTGGTGAAGTGGATCAAGCCGTTGTGCTAAGGGATCCTGCCGGTGAGCAAACCGTACTCTTCGACTTGGCCGAAGGTGGAGCAATCGTTTCATTGAAATATCGTAACATCGAACACGTTTGGGGATATAATGGAGGAGGACTTTTACAAATGGCTTTCCACAATCATAGGAAGGGAGGGGGTGATTACAATCCCACTCAAGCCGGAGACGGAACAGCTATGTCACCTGTTACCGGCATCTCTGGTCATGGCACAGATTCGGTGGACATCTTAACCATGATGCTTGATTTCAATCATAATAACGGATTCTACAAGCATCCATTCCTTGCTGTGTGGGCTGGAAGGATTGATAGCACTATTCCGCTCAGCTATTTTGCTCCCTATACACTCGAAACCATCGCTCATTGGGTGCCGAATCCTGGCGGCGAACCCAAATACTACCTTAAACTTGACGAGCGTATCACTCATCTTACCGACGAGAAGATGGGACAATTCGCTTTTGATTTTGCAGACTATCAACCTTGGAGATTTAGTGTCCGGGCGATCAGCCCAGCGAACTGTCCATGCACATCATCGGAGACAAACTATATATCTGGAGGTTGGTACTTGGATAAGACGCGCCAAGAAGGCTTAGCCATCGCCATGCCAACCGGCGATTTTTCAAATAACAAGGTCAGCAGTAATTTTAATGAGGGTTTCAATAGCGATTACATGTGGCGCAACCGCAGTTTTCATCTCTCGGCAAAAGAATCGCTCGATGGAGTGTCATCGAAGCGCTTCGTTTGGTATGTAATGGTTGGTCCTTGGAATAATGCCTTGCAATTTGCTCGAAAACTCGGTCTTTCCGGAGGTGAGCGATGAGAATTGAAACTTATAACCGTCAGCCCAAACCTCATTGGAATAGGCTAAGAACAAAATGCTTTCTAATGATCTTCATCTTCATCATTTTGGCCGGTGGTCCTGTAAAGAGCCAACAAATTCCAGACGTCCGGTGTCACACCGAAGATTATCCTGTGAATATGGTTATCTCCTGGCAATCGCGACGGACGCTCAAAACCGTACAAGTAATTGTATTGCGTGATCCGGCGGGCGAACAAGAAGCACGATTCGATTTGACCCATGGGGCTTCGTTGATTTCGTTGCGCTACCACGGACACGAACTCTTGTATGGGCATAGTGCAGGAGCGAATGTTGAAATGTTCGCTTTTCGACACGGTAGAGAAAAAGGATTAAAAGGTCGTAGTTCTTACTGGTCCGCGTTTCACCCAAGCCAAGGTGGAACAAGTATGGGTGTAGCATCCACGACAGTAGGTGTTGCCTGCAATGGCGAGAAGTCAATGCGGGCTATTGCAATGATGGTGGATGCAGGTGTGGACAATTCCTTTCAGAAAAAGCCTTTACTCGCTGTGTGGAAAGGTAAGTTAAGCAATCATTTCCCGCCTGGCTATTCCACTCCATACACAATTGAAACAGATGCGAGTTGGATTCAAAATCCCAATGGTGAACCGAAATACTACTTGAGACTTCATCAAGTAGTCGTGAATGTCCGACCGTCTAACTCAGGTCCTATGGAGTGGTTTTTAGAAGGTGTAGCACCGTGGTCATTCAAGTATAAGGTCGATGAACCGAAAAACAGTACTGAAAAAACGCCCAGTACCAGCACTACAACACCATTTCTTATGACCGGACGCTACCAAGACCCGGCACGGACACATGGTTTTGCCATTGTTGTTCCTACCGCAAGCTGGGCGACGAAGCGGGCTTATATTATGGGCAACGCTGAATACGTCAAGCTTCTTTATGGAGCTGTTTGGGCCGCACCTCGCCACACTTTTGCCGTGGTCTTATCGCATCAACTCGAGGGTTTGAGAGCATACTCTTTTGATTGGTATATCTGCGCAGGGAGCTGGCAACAGGCTCGCGCTTTTGGAGAGTCCTTAACACGTAAAAGTCAATCAAAAGCGACAAAATTCAGTCATTAGGTTTGTCCTTTGTCGCACGATGCTGATTGAAATGTTTTTTAGCAAAATGTCCGAACATCTATGTAAAAAAAATTTTTATTTGTTTTATTAATGAGTCCACTAAAGAAAGATGCATTCATAGAAAAAATGTTTTGATTATGGCAGAAAAACGAATCCCAATATTGGTATAATTACCTTTTTTTAGTGGACTCATTAATGGTAGAGACGTATTATAATATTTATGGTAATGAAAATATTGTTTATTCTATTAATAATAGAAGTGTTCAGTTTATCAAGATTAAATGCTCAAACTACTGAACTAATTGCAGATAATGGGGTACTAAAAGTTAAACTTGATTTAACAAGAGGTGGAGCCATTAGTTATATTTCTCTTTCGGGGAGCAACCTGAATTTGGTTAATATACACGACAATGGCAGGTACATACAGCAATCTTATTATGCCGGCAAAAGAGTTGACCGTAGAGCCGAAGGTCAGAATCCCGCATGGTCACCCTTTCCGTGGAATCCTGTTCAAGCAGGAGACAGTTATGGTAATCGCTCAAAAGTACTCGATTACCAACAAAATGGAGATACATTATATGTAAAGAGTATACCAATGCTTTGGGATATGAATAATATGCCTGCTGAAGCCGAAATAGAACAGTGGACTATCCTAAAAGGAAATATTATAGAAGTGCATAACAAACTTACTTGTCACAGAACAGGTAATATTTATGGAGATAATATACTTCATATTCAAGAATTACCTGCGGTATATTTGATATCCGCATTAAGTAATTTATACACATATTCGGGTGATGTTCCTTTTACTAATGATATTTTAGATAAGTCTGCTGTTGTAAATTTATCAAGCGGAGGCTGGGGTCAATATCCAACCGTTAGTGAGCATTGGATGGCATTTGTAAATAATAACAAGTGGGGGGTTGGTATCTACAATCCAAATAGTACTTACTTTTCAGCCGGTATGGCTGGTAATCCCGGCGGCGAAGCTCATGATGGTTCTACATCTTATATCTCAGCGAATAGATGGGAAACGTTGAATAAAAATAGTGTATTCGAATATGATTATTATATTATAGTAGGCACGGTGGAAGAAATACGGGCTAAAGTTTACCAATTGAATGTAAAGAATTACCATCCTCAAATTGAGCGGTGGGAATTTAATGATGATAATAATTTTGAAGGGTGGGGGCTTTCTCATTCACTTTCGGGCAAAGTAGCAAACGGTTATCTTAATTTGCAAATAACAGGCATCGATCCTTATATGGAAAACTATAATAGTTTGCTTGACGCATTAAAGATTAATACCCTTGATATTAAGATGAAAAATAATACTACAGATAACCAAGCAGCCTTTTTTTTTATTCGTTCTGATTCAGTTTTATATCATATGATTGGTTTCAATATCGTTCCTAATGATACCGTATACCGTGATTATTTAATTAAACTTGATAGCAATGTAGGATGGAAAGGTACTGTTGTAAGAGTTCGTTTAGATCCGGCACAAAATGTATCCACAGGTTCTATTAGTATAGATTATATCCGGTTGGAAAATGATATATCAACGAATGTAGCAGTAAATAAATATATGCCGTTCAAATATGTATTATCGCAAAACTATCCAGATCCATTCAATCCTACTACAACCATTAATTACAAGGTAGCAAAAGTAGGATTAGTCACATTAAATGTATACGATATGTTGGGACAACGAGTAGCAACATTGGTAAATAAAGTTCAAAATACAGGGAAATATTCTATTAATTTTGATGCATCAAGATTAGCATCGGGAGTTTATATGTATAGAATAAATGCCGGTAATTTTTCAGCAACTAAAAAATTGGTATTATTGAAATGAGTTGATGCTATATCTTATTCAATAAAATTAATTTATGTTACGTAAGTAATAAATAATATGGAGAAATAATATGAAGGTATATTATAGTTATAAACAGTTTTATAAGGGGTTTACAATCCAGTTTATTAGGTTTAGTGTAATTGTATTAGCGTTGATGTTATTGATAATATTTTTAATACCGAATAAAATTTATGCACAAAATGGCAGTCTTAATGTAAAAGGTCTTCGTACAGAATACCTAAGAAATCCGAGCGGTATAGATATGGCTCATCCAAGATTTTCATGGGTATTAAGCAGTGAACAGCGAGATGTTATGCAAAAAGCTTATCAGATTATAGTTGCAAGTACTAGAGATAATCTTTCTAATGATAAAGCAGATATGTGGAATTCGCAAAGAGTAATTTCTGATAAATCGATTAATGTAGTATATAACGGAAAACCATTTAAAAGCGATCAAACCTATTACTGGAAAGTAAAAGTTTGGAATCAAGACGATGAAGCAAGTCAATGGAGCCGGATCAATTTTTTCCATACGGGTCTTTTAAAAAAATCTGACTGGCAAGGTGAATGGATCGGAGCCAAAGATACTACCATTTCCGCACCTCTACTAAGGAAAGGATTTACAATAAATAAAAAAATAAAAAGTGCTTATGTTTTCATAGTAGGACTGGGATATTATGAACTCTACTTAAATGGGGAAAAAGTAGGAAATCATGTCTTGGATCCGGGAACTTCCGATTATAATAAAAGGGCATTGTATGTTACTTATAATATTAAAAAGTACTTGAAAAAAGGGGGAAATGCTATTGGGGTATGGTTGGGGAATGGATATTTTCGTATGCGAACAATTCGACATTATGGAGATAGTCCTCAGTTATTATTGCAGATGAATATCCGATATACTGATGGTACGGTAAATCATATTGTTTCAAACACAACGTGGAAAACATCCGGTAGTCCAATTATAGCAAATAGCATATATGATGGTGAGATATTTGACGCACGTAAAGAAAAACCTGGTTGGAATTTACCAGGTTATAATGACCGGAATTGGAATAATGCGGTCAAAGTAAATGTTCCTAAAGGAAGAATATTATCACCCCAATTAATGCCTCCCATTCGAGTTGTTAAGACTCTTTATCCAATCAGTATGAGTGAACCGGTAAAGGGTATCTATGTATTTGATTTTGGTCAAAATTTAACGGGCTGGGCGGAACTTTTTGTGAATGGAGGAGAAGGACAAAAAGTAATTATGAAAACAGCTGAGGTAACAGTTAAAGATATGGCTCAATTGAAAGAGGAAGGAACAAATTCAATTATCGATACCATTGATGCTGTATCAGATAGATCGGCGAAGGCAAGAGATATTTACATATTAGCCGGTAAACCTGGAATGGAAACTTACGAACCCCGATTTACGTATCATGGTTTTCGATATGTGCAGGTAGAAGGTTATCCGGGAAAACCAGATCTGACTAGTATAGTGGCTAAGGTAGTTCATACAGATGTTACTCCTATTGGGAATTTTTATAGTTCAAATTCTCTTTTTGATAGAATACATCATAATGTGCTATGGGGACAGTTGAGCAATTTGTTTAGCATACCAACCGATTGTCCGCAGCGGGACGAACGAATGGGTTGGATGGCAGATGCTGATTTGTCGGCGGAAGAAGCCATACATAATTTTGATATGGCAGCTTTTTATACGAATTGGATTAGAGAAATTCAGGACGATCAAAATAAAGACGGGAGTGTTCCTGATTTAGTACCTCATCATAAATGGAGTGGAGTAGGGACACCGGCTTGGCAAGTTGCATATCCATTAATGATTTGGTATATGCATAAATATTATGGGGATGTCCGGATTATGAAAGAGCATTACAATAGCCTAAAGAAATGGATGAACTATATGAGTTCAATATCTCATAAATATATAATTACTCGTGGTCGTGGTGATTGGGTGCCTCCTGAATTGGCTGGTGGGCCAAATAATCGTTCCATCGCTATTACTTCAACAGGATATTATTATAAAAGTGCTGAAATCATGGCTTACATTGCAGGTATTTTAGGAAATGGAAAAGATAGTGTTATGTATTCGCATTTAGCCGGTAGTATTAAACGTGCATTTAACAATCGCTTTTGGAATGCAACGAAAAATGTTTATGGTACGGGTTCGCAGACAAACAACGCTTTTCCTCTCTATCTTGGAATAGTGCCTAAAGACAAACAACAAAAGGTCGTCAAAAGCCTGGTGAATAACATAATGCTAACGCATAATGGACATTTATGGACAGGAATTATTGGTACTAAAGCTCTAATAGAAGCACTACCTGAATATAATCAAATCAAAGTGTTATATACTATTACTAAACAAACAACTTACCCTGGTTGGGGATATATGATATCCAAAGGAGCTACCACTCTTTGGGAGAGATGGGGAGGTTACCGTTATTTTAATGCACAAATGAATTCTCTCAATCATATAATGTTTGGAAGTATTGATGAATTCTTTTATAAGGATCTTGCGGGAATAAAAGTGAAAAAATCTGGATTTAAACAAATTCTTATAAAACCCCATATTGTAGGAGATTTGAAATTTGTTAAATCTTCGATAAAAACCATAAGAGGTTTGGCAGCTTCTAGTTGGGTAAGGAATGGGAATAATCTCACGCTTAAGGTAATAATCCCTGCTAATAGTAAAGCTGAAGTAGATATTCCGGCTACAAATATGAGAACTCCTTTAACCCTAAAAGAGAGTGGCAAAATAATTTTTGAAAATGGTACCTTTAAAAAAGGTGTATCCGGTATTAATGGTGTAAAAGAAAATAAAAAATACATAATAGTAAATATAGGTTCGGGAAATTATAAGTTTAAGTTAAAAGGGCAATAATTTTCAACATATTCCAGGTTGGATACTTCAAATGAAAACTATGCGAAATGAGATGAGTCCTTTATAAAAAATCTACTTCATTTCCATCGAGAATTGCTATAGCTTCAACCTGGGATATCGCATTGATTAGAAAAGTGGGAGAAAGTATTGGTACGAAGTTCTTGGAAAAGATAGAAATATTATTTTAGATTCAATATTAATATTACACGTAATCCTTTGAATGAGCGTACATTTGAATCATGTGAGAGATTTATTTTTCCGGTATTTAAGGCGCGGTTGTGCAAAAAGCTCATGTTGTGTTAGTTATGGCGCCTATAATAAGGTTAATAGAATCTAATTGTGGCGTGAATAATAATGTCTAAAAAAAACTAAGAAAAGGGGAAAATAATTTTATTCAAGCGGTTAAATTTAGGTTATTATTGCTATCAGTATAAAATAGAAAAAATATTACTTAATAAAAAATATTAAAAAGTCATGACAAAAATTGCTTTCAAAATGAAATTAAAACCCGGCTGTAAAAAAGAATATATTAGAAGACATAATGAAATATGGCCGGAATTAAAGGAATTACTTATAAATAACGGTATACATGATTACACTATTTTTTTCGATAATGAAACGAACACTCTTTTTGCTGTTCAATATCAAGAGGGTTCTATCTCTTCACAAGATTTAGGCAATAATGTAATAGTTAAGAAATGGTGGAAATATATGGCTGATATTATGGAAACCAATCATGAACTATCACCAATTACAGTTCCACTTGAAAAAGTATTTCACATGGATTAAAAACATTCAAATAAAATGTCATCATACTTAAAATGCAACATATAGTCCAATTCTCAAAATTTATAAATTAATACTTTTAATTTTGATTTAAAATAAATATTGTAAAACAAATTAAAAAGGTAATATCTATTACTTAGATTAAACTAAATATAATGACAAAAGATTTTTTAAATAATTAGTTTACAAAAAAATAAAATTTAGTAGGGAGAAATAAATAATGAAAAAAAAGCTGAAATATTTGGAAGATAAATGGGATGAAAAATATGCTAATAAACTAGATGAACCTGAAAAATTACGCTACCGTTCTAATTTATTAGGCTCAGATTTACGTATAACAAATTTTGGAGGTGGAAATACTTCTTCTAAAATTATGATGAACGATATCCTTTTGGATAAATCTGTAGAGGTACTATGGGTAAAGGGAAGCGGTGGAGATCTTGGCTCCATCAAACGGAATGGTTTTGCAACTTTATATATGGATAAATTTTTATCAATTGAAAATAAATACAAAGGAGAAAAGTTTGAAGATGAAATGCTTGAATTTTATCCTTTGTGTACATTCGGAATAAATCCGCGCCCTGCTTCCATTGATACACCTCTGCACGGATTAATCCCGTATAAAAATGTTGATCATATGCACCCCGACTGGGCGATTGCTATAGCTGCTTCAGCAAATGGTAGGCAATTACTGGCAGAATTTAATCGAGAATTCGGTTATAATATCGTTTGGGTTCCATGGCAGCGACCGGGGTATCATCTTGGTACTATTCTTAGAAAAGTTATTGACGATAATCCTGATGCGGAGGGGGCTATTCTAGCTTCACATGGTTTGATAAACTGGGCTGATGATCATTACGAATGTTATCGACGTACATTAGAAATAATCGATAGTATGGGACAATTTGTAATATCGAAAATTAATAAAAAAGGAGAGAAAATATTTGGCGGGCAAAAATATCAAACGCTTGAGAACAGAAAAAAAATTATTGAACAAATTTTACCTATCATTAGAGGTATTATTGGAGCGGATAAATCGGTAGTTGGTAATTATTCTGATTTAAAAGAAGTCCTAAGGTTTGTTAATAGTCATGATGGAGAAAAATTAGCTTTTATAGGTACAAGTTGTCCTGATCACTTTATTCGGACAAAAGTTCGTCCAATGTATGTAAATTGGAATCCTCAAAATGATAGTTTTAAATCACTAGAGAAAGCTGTGTCCGATTCTTTTAAAAAATATGAAAGTGATTATAAAAATTATTATGAAACAAATAAAGAAGCCGGCTCTCCAGCCATAAGAGGCACAAAACCAACCGTGGTTCTATTACCCGGTGTTGGGATGCTTAGTTTTGGAAAAAATAAGAAAGAAGCTGGAATAACAGGTGAATTTTATGTTAATGCTATTCATGTAATGGAGGGAGCTACATCGATGGATACAGGTGTAATTGATGAGGGAATAGACAGGGAGAGGGTTTATAATAACTATGTATCTTTATCTTCAAAAGAAGCATTTAGAATTGAATATTGGGCATTAGAAGAAGCGAAAATTCGACGTCGACCTAAAGAAAAAGAATTTGATAGAAAAATTGCAATCGTTGTTGGCGGAGGGAATGGTATTGGTCGTGAGTTTTGTTTAAAACTTGCAAGTGAAGGAGCTCATGTTGCAGTTGCCGATATTGATATTAAAGCTGCAGAAGAAACAGTTCAACAATTAAATTCCAGATATGGTTCTGAAATTTCAAAAGCTGTTCAAATAAATATTACAGATAGACAATCTGTTATAGGTGCATACAATAAAGTTATTTTAGAATTTGGTGGCATAGATATATTAATCAATACAGCAGCAGTTTTTATACCAGCCGATAAGGAAGAGAATTCATATTATGATGAAACATGGGACAAAATATTTAATATAAATGTAACAGGTAATTACATCCTTGTTGAAGAGTTTGCAAATGTAATAAAGAAACAAAAAACTAGCGGTACTATTTTGTTAACTAGTTCAGCTAATGCCGTAGTTCCAAAAACTGGCAGTGAGCCGTACGATGTCAGTAAAGCCGCAGTAAATCACTTAATTAGGGAGCTTGCAATCCGTTATTCTCCACTGATCAGAATAAATGGAGTTAGTCCTGCAACTGTAATTGAAGGCAGTACAATGTTCCCCCGTGATCGGATAATAAATAGTCTCGAAAAATACCAAATAAAATTTGATCAAAGTGAAGACACTGGATCTTTACGGAATAAATTGGCAAATTTCTATGCTAAGCGAACTTTGTTAAATAAAGATGTTCATCCATTAAATATTGTTGAAACGGGTTACTATTTGATATCGGATAAGGCTAGTAGAACAACAGGGCATATCATACCTGTTGACGGAGGTCTTAAAGAAGCTTTTTTGAGATAAGTAATAAATGAAGACTACTTATTAAAATAACGTTGTTGAATGTATTTTATTGAACTGTTATAATACAAAACATTTTATCATTAATGCTGATTAAAAACAATTTGGGATATGGAAGAAAAAAAATTTATCGGTTTTGATATAGGGGCAGAAAGCGGGCGCTGTGTGGTTGCTAGATTGAGTGATAATAAATTAGAATATCACGAAGTACATCGCTTTTCAACATATAACATTAAATATGAAAAAGGATTTTATTGGGATATCTTAGCAATTTATAAAGAAATTATTACCGGTTTGATTAATGCACAAAAAGCTTATGGTAGTAATTTCAATGGTATTGGAATCGATACTTGGGCTGTAGACTATGTTTTAATTGATTCAGATGGAAGAATATTAGGCTATCCTTATCATTATCGTGATGACCGTACGGATGGAATAATGGAAAAGGCATTTCAAATTGTTTCAAAAAATAAAATTTACAATCAAGTTGGTATTCAATTTGTTCAATTCAATACACTTTTTCAATTTTTAGCAGAGGAAATGCAAAATTTAAATTTATTAAATATTACAGACAAATTTCTTTTGATACCTGACTTTTTAAGCTTTTTACTTTCCGGTAAAAAGAAAGCTGAATTTACAAACGCATCTACCACTAGTCTTGTTAACCCTTTTAAGAGAGATTGGTGTTGGGAATTGATTGATGAATTCAAATTGCCGAGAAAAATATTCCCGGAAATAGTAGAACCAGGGCATATATTAGGAAATATTCTTCCTTCTATTGCAAAGAAGACTGGCTTAAATCCCGCTACTCCTGTCATTGCTACCTCCAGTCATGATACTGCTTCGGCAGTAGTTTCTGTGCCTGCAGCCGAAAATAATGAATGGGCATTTTTGAGCTCGGGAACATGGTCTTTAATAGGTATCGAATTAAAACATCCGTTCATTACTTCAGAAGCAATGGATTACAATTTTACTAATGAAGGTGGTGTTGAAAATACCACGCGATTTCTTAAGAATATTATTGGATTATGGCCGGTTCAAGAATGTAAAAGGAATTGGGATGATAAATTTACGAATTATAACTATACTGAATTAGTATCATTAGCTAAAAAAAATGGTTATGCAAAATCATGGATAAATCTAAATGATTCAAGATTTATTAAAGCAGGTCGAATGCCCGAAAAAATTCAAGAATATTTAAGAGAATCTGCACAAACCGTTAAATCTGATGCCGGATTTATTATTCGTGTGTTGCTTGAAAGCCTTGCTTTTAATTATAGAGAAACGCTAAAGCAAATTGAAGAAGTAACGGGAGAAAAAATAAAAAGTTTATATGTTGTGGGTGGGGGTGTTCAGAATGAGCTTTTAACACAGTTAACAGCGGATGCTATAAATCGTGATGTTTATGCCGGACCAATTGAAGGAACAATAATTGGGAATATTGGCGTTCAAGCGATAGCTGCGAAGGTTGTACCTAATCTTAAAACATGGAGAAATATTGTGGCAAATTCATTTGAGTTAAAAATATATAAACCAATGAATACGGAATATTTCAATGCAAATGAAAAGGATTATAGAAAGATATTGGAGTATAACCATGATAATTATTAAAATTTCTTGTGATATTGTGTAATGCAAAATCAAATCAATTCAGAAATAATGAATCATTTCATCTTTTCAGCAAGGGAATCGACCGCAACTGTAGAGATTGTAGCACAAAATCCAGAATCATTGAATAATGCTCTAATAATGGCTATAGAAAATAAATTAGTTCTCTTAGCTGAACCAGCTAATTTGAACCTAGAATTATTTCAAAAATTCAAATTGAACAAAAATGTAATTACTAAACCGACAAAGGAACAACTTTCTACTCTAAAGATTGGTCTCACAGATGCATTTTGTGCGATAGCCTCAACAGGTTCTGTATGTGTCCCCATTACAAATAATTTATCAAGCCCTGTAAGTATGTTGACTCAAAAACATATAGTAATAGTTGATAGTAAAACAATAATACCCAGACCTCGAGATATTTTTTCAAACAATTATTTGAATGGAATAGGCTTATCTCTAAGCTTTTCAATAATTACAGGACCAAGTGCAACTGCAGATATGGGGCCTTTGGTGAGAGGCGTACATGGACCCGGTAAATTACATATAATTATTTTAAAGTAATCTTATGAAAAATTCATATAACTACAAAATTCATCCCCGAGAAGTAGCAAATAAATCTTCAAAAGAAGCTTTATTGAAAGCAATCGACATGGCTCTTAATACAGAAAGCACAGCCGTTAGACACAATACTCAAACTTTTAATACCAATCGATATAAAGCTGTAAAAAAAATAGAGGATTATGAAGAATTAAAAAATCTTGCTCGGGAAATAAAAGAGTGGTCAATTAAAAATCTACCGGAATTGATTAATAAAGTTACGAAAACGATCGTAGCAAGAGGTGGAAAAGTATATCTTGCTAAAACCCAAAAGGAAGCTACTGATTATATTAAAAGGGTTTGTCAGGAACACGATGCAAAGCTTGTAGTAAAATCTAAATCAATAACATCTGAAGAAATTAAGCTTAATACAGTTCTAGAAAAAGCGAATATTGAAGTTGCAGAAACAGACTTAGCTGAGTTTATTCTCCAGGTATCGAAAGAACAGCCGTCTCATATTGTTGCTCCGGCTATTCACAAAAGTAGAGAGAAGATTTCAAAATTATTTAAGCAACATTTTAACACGGATAAACCATTAGAAACGGGTGAAGAATTAACTGAATTTGCTAGAGACATTTTAAGACAAAAATTTCTTAATGCAGATATTGGCATTAGCGGTGCAAATTTGATAGCTGCAGAAGAAGGGAGTATTTTATTGGTAGAAAGCGAAGGAAATATTCGTCTTACTACCCAGCTTCCTTCAATCCATATTGCTATTGCAGGCATTGAAAAAATCATCAACAGCAAAAGAGATTTCGGTATATTCATAGAACTGTTAGCCGCTAGTGCTACAGGTCAATCATTAACATCATATACAAATATTTTGGAACCGCCGCTTGATTTGCCCATACTTAATTTAAATGGGAGAGATGATACAAAAAGAGAATTTCATCTTGTACTTTTAGACAAT
>CAZXJG010000004.1:42068-43809 GCA_964640985.1 uncultured Melioribacteraceae bacterium
AATGAAATTGCGAGAAGACGAGGATATGAAAGAAACTCTTTACTGTATAAGATGTAGTGCTTGTATGAACGTATGCGCAAATTTTCAAGCTGTTGGCGGTCATGCATTTGGCGGAGAATGTTATACCGGTGGTATAGGCGGTGTGTGGACAGTGGCAACAACAGGAAGTATTAAAGATGGACGGTTTGCAGAGTTATGTTCCGGTTGTACGAGATGTGTTCCTAATTGTCCGGTTAAGATTGATATTCCAAGATTGAATACCATTATTAAAAATCGTTTAATGAAAATTGAGGGAGGTCCCTCAATTCAAAAACTATTTTTTGGAAATTTTTCCATATTGGCAAAATACGCATCACTTACACCGAAAACATTTAATTGGATTAGTAATTTGAACGTTACTCGATCAGTGATGGAAAGAATAATTGGATTTGATCGATATAGGAAAATCCCTCCATTTGCAAATAAGACATTAGTAAAACAATACAAGGAATATCGTCAAAAATATAGTCAAAACAAAAAGTTAAATAATACAGTTCCGGAACTAATTTTATTTGCAGATAGCTTTACCAATTATAATAGCCCAAATATCGGAATGGCAATTATAAAAACGTTTGATAAGTTTGGAATTTCCATAACACTTAGCAAAGTACTTGCCGAAGGTCGTGCTTCACAGTCGCAAGGCTTGATTGAATTATCAGAGAGGAGAGCTATTCGTGTTGCCAAATATCTTGAAAATATTATTGATGATGGAAAGGAAATAATTGTTGCGGAACCAAGCGTATTGGCGCTATTTAGACATGATTATAAGAGACTTATTAATAATGATATTCTGTTCAATAAACTTGCTAAGCATACATTTGATCCGATTGAATATATCAATATGCTGGTAGTTAACAAACAGCTTGAAATAGTGGATTATCTAAAAAAAAATAGAGAGAGGGAAAAACTCTTTTATCATGGACATTGTCAATTGAAAACGATTGGTGCCGGCTATGTTGCTTCTGAATTCTTTAAAAAGCTAGGTTATTCTGTCAATGTATCCAATGTAGAATGTTGTGGTATGGCAGGGAGTTTTGGTTATAAGAAAGAATTTTATAAGTTAAGTAAAAATGTAGGAAATGATTTAATAAACCAAATAATTCTTTCGGATTCATTTGATAATAACACTATAATTTTAGCTAACGGCACTTCATGCAGAGAGCAAATAAGTGATGAATTGAATAATTCTATTTATCATCCGATAGAATATCTGGAAAAACTATTAAACTAAATTTATCTGAATATAGCTGTCTATTTTTTTTATGTATGCTTTTTATTTTTCGCTTATCTGTTAATTTCACTGCTATTATTGCCTTTACTTTTTTTGTATCATAACTTTACTTCTTTTTTGCCTTCCTCCTTCCCATCCAACAACAAACTCTTCAACATTCACATCTCCTTCCATCAGATATTGTTTACTATTTTCCATTGCTTTGCGTAGTTTTTGCATAAAATACCAAGCTGTTTTTTGTGTGATTTCATAGCGCGGTAAACCGCAAAAAAAAGAGAAAGTATAAACATTTACATATTTCGGAATATCTAAAAAGTATAGTCGTATGAATGGATGATTGATTGAATTGTATATAACAATTACCTTCTTCCATACATACATTCAGCCATACAGTCATTCTATCAATGTTTATATAAATTTTCTTTCAATATTTCTTTACAAAAAAAACAAGGATTTAGTTGTTAATACTAT
>CAZXJG010000005.1:0-21943 GCA_964640985.1 uncultured Melioribacteraceae bacterium
ACTTTGTTGATTTATACACTTTTATGAAATATTTCCTTTGATTTTAGGCTAAATTAGCAACTCATTTTGTGAAAAATATAATAAATCAACAGACTCATAAATAACCTATTTCTTTATAATTACTCCGTATAGTAGAGTAACAATTTTTTGTAGTATTTATTTTTTATTTAAATTGAAGGACAAATTAAGGTATTGCTTTTCTTGATAAATAAAAATTAAAAATCTTTCATTTCGTTTTCACACTCCATCGCCAACCTCATACTTCGTAATTCATAATTCATACTTCCTAATACGCTTCAGGATCCCCCTTAATCATATTCCAAACAGTCATAAAAATTATCTGCAAATCAAGAAAGAATGACCAATTTTCTATGTACCAAATATCGTAGTCTATTCTTTTCTGCATTTTTGAAATATCCTTCGTTTCACCTCTGTAGCCGTTTATTTGTGCCCAGCCGGTTATTCCGGGTTTTACAAGATGGCGCAGCATGTATAAATGCACTTTATCTTTGGATTCTAAATTTAATGGCGTTGGGTGTGGACGGGGACCGACTATGCTCATTTCTCCTTTTAATACATTCCAGAATTGCGGGAGCTCATCAAGATTTGTCCCTCTTAAAAATTTTCCAACTTTTGTAATTCTCGGGTCATTTTTACACGCTTGTTTGTATTTACCGTTTTCATCTACTTCACTACATTGTTCCGCTTTCATTGAACGGAATTTGTATGTTTTTATTTTTTTATTATCCCTTCCCCATCGCTCCTGCTTATAAAAAACAGGTCCTTTTGATTCTAATTTTATAGCCAGAGCAATAATTGGCCACAGCCAGGAGAACAGAAATACAAAAAGTGAAAAAGAAAAAGCAGTATCAAAACCTCTTTTTAATATTCTGTAATGATACTCGTTAATTTTATCTTCCCTTACGGAAATTATGGGGAAGCGGTCAAAAATTGTTATACTGTATTTAGAAGATATAAACTTAAAAAAATCCGGTATTATTTTTATTCTTGTTGTATGATTTTCACAGGTTCGCACAACAGCTTCCAGCTTTTCCGTTGCATAATTCGGTAGGGCTATTATAACATCATCCACTCTTTCTCGTGATAGGATATTGTCAAGTTCGTCTATTTTGCCTAGATACTTACCGTTAAGAAATACTTTTTCTTTATCATCTAAAAAGCCAATTACATTATATCCGAAATGCGGATTTTCTTTTATTGATTCATAAAAATTTTTACCAACTTCTCCGGCACCTATTATTAACAAACTTCTAATATTTCGCCCTTTCTTTCGCATAAAATTCATTATACGGCGTAATATAAATTTTTCACTGCCCAACAGAATTAGCGACGATAAGGAAAATAGAATTATAAAATATCGGGATAATTTATCTTCTTTTAATAGAAACAGAACTATTATTGCACTCATAATTAAAATGAAAACATTCCTTATTAACACAATAAGTTCTTGAACATAATTCCTTGAACGGAAATCATCATATAACGCTGTTGATTTTGAAGAGAAGTACCATATTACCAATAAAGACAACAATAAAAACTGTGCATTTACACTTTTTAAGAAATTAAAATCTTTTATTGACAGATATGCCGAAACTATAAAGGAAATAATTAATATCCCAATATCAAAAAAGATTCGTGTTATATTTATTGATGTTCTATTGATTTGCATAAATTATACTTTAATTTATTATATATTTTTTGTAATACTAAACGATTTCACACGACAAGCCGTGTTAAATACAGTGATGTTCTGTTAATCTGCATAAATTATACTTACTTTTTCTCAATAAATATTGTTTGTAATTCTAAAAGATTAAACACGACAAGCCGTGTTAAATACAGTGATGTTCTGTTAATCTGCATACAATTACTTGTTTTTTCTTACTAAATATTTTTTGTAATTTTAAAAGATTTCACACGGCAGGCAGTGTTAAATAGAGTGATGTTCTATTGATTTGCATAAATTATAATTGCTTTAACTTATTATATATTTTTTGTAATTTTAAAAGATTTCACACGGCAGGCAGTGTTAAATAAAACTATTTTTTTTACATTCGTTAACAATATAGTATGATTATTTATTTTTTCAATTATTTAAGTTTTTGTGGTAGTGTCCAATACTTTCCAATAACCACCCTTAGCAGCGCCAACACGCAATATAAATCCTTTCTCTTTTAATTTTTTAAGATTATTTTGGATATTTTTTTCAGCAATATTAACTTTTTGCGAAAGGATTCTTATTGTAATATTTCTATCCTCATTTATAAGTTTTAATATTTTTCTTTGATTATCGGAAATCTTTTCACCCACCTTTTCACCCACCTTTTGTTTTTCGCCGGAGTTAAAGAAAGTTATCCTGATTATTCCATTTATTTCTTCGAACAAAGGCTCGGGTAAATTATTTTTTTCACATAAACTTATTATTTTTAATGTTCCGCTTCCCCAAGATTCTATAAAACCTGCTTTATAAAAAACATCTGCTAAAAGAATGTTGCCCTGCTTTGAAATATGTTCCCGCTTTAGATCTTGGCTCTATTCTAAAACCGGATAGATATATATTTTTACTCGTATAGTGCTTTTGTTTCGTTGCCTGTCCAAAAGTCACAGAGTCTCGGCACGAATCTGTGACTGTGATAGCAACTTTAGGGAAATCAGCAGCGAAACCCCGCAGGGGTGGCATTATTGTAACTGTGTTAATTATAAACAAAAAAAACCTCGAAGAGGTGATATATTAGCGTTTCGAAATTTGTTTAACAACTATGTCACTCCTTCGGAGTTATCCGAAATATCTTAAGGGTTGTCTTTTTTTTACAATAATTTCACCCCTTCGGGGTTCTATAAATGGCGTGTTTCCATAGATTAATCTTTCGGCTGCAAGGAGTCTCGGAACAAGTCTGTGACTGTGACAGTGCCATTCGGCAAAAGGAAGTGGCTAGTAAAAAACTATCCTCTTTTGGAATAGAGCCTAGATCTTTAATATACCGCGATGCAATTGGTTTGCAAAAATATGCGGCGGTATAACTGTCAATACGAAATGGTTGAACATCAAACCATTTCTGTTCCAGTATACTTACTTCTTTGGGCATTTTCCCTTCATTAAGTACTACAAGTTTTCCCGGATATATTTTAATTTGAATTGCAGAAGTAGAATTATATTCCCTATGGATGAGAGCATTTAAAATTGCTTCCCTAAGTGCACCATAAGGATATTCCAATACTTCCCTGCGATGAATACCTTCAAAGACCACATTTCTTAAAAGATATTTTGTAGTTAAAATATCAATCGCTCTTTGCGTCTGCTGAAATAAGTTACCTTCTAACAACTCTGTCGAAATCATTTCAATTGGATCTAAAAATTTACCTATTTTTAGTATCGCTTGAGGATAATATTTTTGAGGGTTTTTACCGAATAAAAGCAAAGCAGCTCTTTTATAATATTTCCCATCAATTAAATTTAACTTTTTTAATATGAGCTTTGAGCCGGTCTCAAATTTTAAGGATGGAAGTCTATCAACGGCAAGTGATATGAATTGTTTAACTGTATCTTTATCAATATCATTATCGGTTATTCTTTCATCAATTACCATATCCCATGTTAAGCCATAGCGTCTTAAAATTAATGAAGATAATTCATAACCGTTTAATTCAATTGTTACACTTCCTCTGCGAACGTAGTATTTTCCACGAAAAGATACGGGCGCTAAAGAAGGTTGAACCTTAATTTCTAAAAAGTATAAATCATTTTCCTGCCAAACAACCACTTTAGGGGGTGGAATAGAATAACTCGGCAATTTACAAGTTGTATGATCAATAAAAACAATCCTAAGGGTCCTATGGACAAGTTAGCAATTTAAGCTCAATGACTTATTTTATTCCACCCCCTTTTGGCAAAATGCCCATTAAGTTGTTCATTTTATTTGGCAAATCATTTAATAATTTTGTTTTATTACGAACACCTGTTACTTTACCATCATCACGAATACCTATAAATAAACTACCGCCATTTGTATTTGCAAAAGCTGAAACAACTTTTAAAAATTCATCACGCCAGAATTCCTTAAACTCTACTTTTTCGCTTTCTCCTTTTCTGATAATATTTTTTATTTTTTGAATAGTCATTTTATTCTATTTATCTGCATACAATTACTTTTTTTTTCTTACTAATTTTACCATAATATCGCACCGATGGTGCTTTTGTGTGATTGTTCATCTATCTTTTACCATAATTTCGCATCTATGATGCTTTTACAAACTACTTTGTTTTCTTAAAAGCATTAGCTTTGTTAGGAAAGCGGTAGTTTGGTAAAACGAAATAAAGAGAAAAATTTATAGCTCTGTAGAAGCGACAATACGGTAACGTCTCAAATAACGCGATAACCTAAAAGCTCTGTAGGTGCGATATTACCTTTTTTTTCTAACTTTAACTACACAATAATATATGATAGCTTTATAATTTCGCCCTGATGGAGCTTGGTTTCTCCGGCTTTAGTGTCTATTACCATAATTTCGCACCGATGGTGCTTTTGAGAGATTATCCATCCATTTTTTTACCATAATTTCGCTCCGATGGAGCTTGGTTTCTTCGACTTTAGTGTCTATTACCATAGTTTCGCATCTACGATGCTTCCCTTACAAAAGCTCCGTTAGGTGCGATAATATTAGTAACGTATCAAATTAAACTTTAAGCTCTTTGTGCGATTTTATTTTCATTTTCACAGCCTCCTATTTTCCCCCCAATTCGCATCCTCCCAAAGTCTCAAAGTCTCATTTCTCCCTACTACTTACTCGTTACTACTTACTTCTCCTCACTTGCTCCTCAATCCACTTATAAGTCTTAGCCAAACCAACCTTTAACGGCTGAGAAGGTGCCCAGCCTAATTTTTCTTTTATTAATGTGTTATCTGAGTTTCTGCCCCTTACGCCAAGTGGTCCGTCTATGTGTTTTATTGTTAGCTTCTTCCCGGCAATTTCCATCGCATATTCTGCCAACTGATTTATTGTTACCATTTCATCCGAACCAATATTCACAGGTCCGTAAAAATCTTCCGAAGCCATCAAGCGGTGCACTGCTTCAAGGCATTCATCTATGTAAAGGAAAGATCTTGTACCGTTCCAACTTATATATTTAAAAGAAAGGATTTTAATCTATTTTTTAGATAGAGTTTGCCTTTGCCTGATTTCAAATATCTTTCTCGACGGAAAGCATCTTCTTTGTTAAGACAAGCTTCATAATATATAATCTTAAAAGGGGTTCTAAATTTTGTTGAATGTACTTGTCCATTATTATGCTCTTCAAAACGTCTTTTTAAGTTATTTGTGCAACCGGTGTAATAATTTCCATCTTTTTGACTTAACAAAACATAAGTATAAAACATAGGTTTATTAGTTTTTAGTTATTAAAAGTTGGAACGGCACGAGTCTGCTCACCGTCTCCCCAAATTTCTATTTCTCCGCCATCTTCTGCTTCTGCTACTTTACGGCACATTGCTGCGGGGGCTTTTTCTTTGCCGCCTGTCCAAGTACCTTGAGGACCAAAGATATTATGAAAACGTGCAATGCGTACATCGAGTCCATAATTGCGTTTGAAAGATAAATATAATCGCTCACTAAATAATTTTTCCCAACCGTATTCACTGTCCGGAGCAGCGGGATAGGCTGAGTTTTCTTTTAAGTTTGGGTTATCCGGTTCCAACTGGTTACGTTCCGGGTACATACAAGCTGAGGAGGAATAAAACATTTTTTTTACTTTCATTTCTACGGCTCTGTAACCTGCATTAAGATTGATTAATGCAGAGTTATGCATAATACCTGCCTACCGTCAGGCAGGTCTGCATCGTGCTCGCCGGTAAAAACATAACCCGCACCGCCCATATCCGCAGCTAATTAATAAATTTAATCATATCCACTGTCTATTACAAATTCAAGTAATTTTCGATCACTTAAATGGCTAATTACCGACTAATCAATATAATTGAATCTCAATAATCTTATCGTACAGCACTCCATATTCCAGGAGGAAAATCAGCAAGTTTTTCGATAATTGTCCAATTATCCTTAAACCATTCAATATTACGCATAAATCCATCTTGGAAAACACCAATCGGTTTATAGGATACTAATTTTTCAGCTTTTTCTATTGAAGCTAGTAATCTTGGTTTTGTATCCCATTTTCTTCTATGTTTATATAATAATGGTGACTTGTTCCCTGTTGTTTCGTTTACAAGATTTGCCATCTCAATAATGCTGATCTCTTTTCCAGAAGCTAAATTAAAATTCTCACCAATTGCAGATTCATAGTAACCACCTTTAACTAATCCTTGCACTAGATCTAAAACATATGTAAAATCTCGAGTTTCTTCACCAGTTCCAGTAATTGGTAATGACTTACCTTTCATAGCCCAATAAATAAAATTTGGAATTACATTTCTATACTGTCCCGGCACTTCCCCAGGCCCATACGAATTAAAGAAACGACAATTTGTAATATTCATATCATAATGATGCCCATAAAAATTACAATACATTTCCCCGGTCATTTTATTAATCTGGTAGGGAGTAGTTAAGTGCATCGAAATAAAATCTTCTTTTAATGGCATTTCTCCGTAAGAACCATATATAGCACAACCACTTGAAGCATAGATAAACCTTTCAATTTTTGCTAGCCGTGAATATTCAAGAAGTTTTATTAGACCAATAATATCAACTTCAGCTGAAATTTCAGGATAATCAACAGAATTTTGATTTGCAAAAAAAGCAGCTAAATGAAAAACCATTGACAGTTCTTCCTTGAAAACTCTTTTTAAATCAATATCACTTCTTACATCACCTTCCACAAACATAATATTCGATAATGGTGTAATATTCCAAGGAATTTTTTCTTTTATTGATGAAAGATTATCAAGTACAATAACATTCCCCTTGCTACCAACAAGTTCAGATAATGCGATAATCAAATTACTCCCTATACCACCCGCTCCACCAGTGACTAGTATATTCCTTCCTTTATAATATTCACGTATTTCTTTTTGTAGTGTTATTTTTTCCATATAATTTTTTACTAATTTTATTCTTTTTGTGTAAACATCCATAATTAGTTCTCCTTTAAATAGTTAATAATTCTATCACATGCCTTGCCATCACCATACGGATTGATAGCCTCTGACATTTTTTCATACAGATTTTTATTATTTAATAATTCATTTGTACAATTAACTATTTCTGTTCTATTTGTACCAACAAGTTTTACAGTTCCTGCACTAACAGCCTCTGGTCTCTCAGTTGTATTTCGCATTACAAGCACTGGTTTTCCCAAAGAGGGTGCTTCTTCCTGTATACCTCCACTATCAGTTATGATTAAATATGATTTGCTCATAAGATATACAAAAGATTCATATTCAATCGGTTCTAAAAGAAAAACATTTGAAATATTAGATAAGATCTTTTTCACAGGTTTACGTACATTTGGATTAGGGTGAACAGGATATAAAATGTCAACTTCAGGATGAGCGATAGAAATCTGCTTGAGTCCCCTGCATATTTCCAAAAATTCTTTCCCAAAATTTTCGCGACGATGTCCAGTTACAAGAATTAACCTTCTGTTTTCATTCAGAGAGAAACCTCTTTTTTCAATTTTACTTCTTATTCGCGCCAATAAGCAATCATCTCTTTTAAATTTATTAAGAGTAAAAAAAAGTGCATCAATAACCGTATTACCAGTCACAACAATATTAGATGAGTTAGTATTCTCCCTTATTAGGTTCTCTTTGCTTGCAGTAGTTGGGACAAAAAAGTACGTACTTATTCTATCGGTAAGTTGTCGATTCATCTCTTCAGGCCAAGGAGAATAGAGATCATTTGTTCTCAAACCGGCCTCAATATGTCCGATATGAATACCCAAGTAAAATGCTGCTAGCGATGTTGCAAGAGTAGTAGTGGTATCTCCGTGGACCAAAACTAGGTCTGGTTGAAAATCTTCTAAAACAGATTTCATACCCACAAGAACATTAACTGTAATATCAAAAAGATCCTGATTAGGTTTCATTAAGTTCAAATCATAATCAGATTCAATTTGAAACATGGACAATACTTGATCTAGCATCTCACGGTGCTGCGCTGTCACACATACTTTAGTATTGAATTCAGATTTATATCTGCTAAAAGCGTGAACAAGGGGTGCCATTTTAATTGCTTCAGGCCGAGTACCGAAAACAATAAGTACTTTTTTCATAAAATTCCAATTTAAGTAAAGCAATTAAAGGCGATAAAAATCTTTCATCCAACCAACAGTTCTTTTTATTCCTTCAATTGGATCGATGAGAGGGGCATGATTCAAATCTCTAATCGCTTTAGAAAAATCAACAGTTTTTATCTTTGTTGTGAAGTTTTCAGATTCTTTGTAAGTAACAATGGAGGGATCTGCACCAGTTACTTTAAGTACAATATCTGAATACTCTTTGATATCCATTTCCCACTCTATTTTACCACCAACATTATAAACTTCACCCGGAATAAAATTATCTGTAATATTAGCAAAAGTTTTGCAAGAATCTTCAACATAATCAATAATCCGTTTATGACCTTGAAACACAGTATAAGGTTTTCCATTCAACGCATGGTAAATGAATTTAGGAATGAATCCTCTATATGGGGTAAATTCTTCATGAGGACCATAACAGTTTAGAGGTCTTACCCTGACTATTTCAGATCCAAACATATTTGCAGAATTAAGACACATCAATTCACCTGCCCACTTTGTTATCGCATAATCATTCATTTGATAAGTATCTTTAATAGGATTCTCTACCATTACATCTTCATTCATTGTACCTCTAAAATCTCCATATACCTCAGCTGATGAGAAAAATATCATCTTAAATTTTAGTTTTTCTTGCAATCTTAAAATATTCTTAGTACCAATCATATTTGTCTGCCATAAATTCTCATAATATGCTTCACCGTTCCATCTACCATATTCTGCAGCAAGATGATATACATAATCAAATGAGCCAAACTCATTAAAAACAAATTCTAATTGTCGATAATTTCTCACATCACACCTAATGTAATCATCCCTTTCTGTGTTATAAAGATCACAAGCTATTACTTTAAACCCCCTTGATCTAAGTTCATTACAAAGATTCGTACCAATATTTCCTGCACCACCAGTCACTAAAACTTTTAACATAAAACACCTCTAATATTTAGTATTTTGAAATAATTAATTTAATGTAATCATTAACAATTGTAGCTAAACTGTATTTATTCTCAAACTCTTTAATATCATATTTATATTTTTCTGGATTTAGCAATATTTTAATAATTGAATTTTTAATCATTTTTGCATTTGAAGGTTCAACAGTCTCGCCTGCATGAAAAGTATTTATTAAATTTGCAGCTTCCCCGAATGCACCAATTACAATAGGTTTATTTGATATAATATATTCAAATATTTTTCCAGGTATACAAATATTCATGTATTCATTGCTAATATAATTGGCGACCAAAACATCTGAAAGGTTCATATAAGAGGGTATGTATTCCCTTGGAACCCTCCCGATAAATTTAATATTATTAACCTTTTCATTTCGCACTTTCTCTTTTAACATTTCTAAACAAATGCCATCTCCAATAAATAAAAATTTATATTTAATTTGGAATTCAATATTAAGCATTTTTACTACTTCTACAAATGATTCCACTCCTTGGAGAGCACCGATATTACCAACGAAAGATATTATCTTATATTCTGAATTTGGATTAATTTTTTCCCTTATTAGACTGTTATATTTTGCTCCATTAATTTTAAAAAAATCAATATCTACCCAATCTGGAATGTGATACAATTTGTATTCTGGAACACATTTATTTCTAATATTATCTATCTGTCCAAATGTAATTGGGGATATTGAACTGGCATTATCATAAACCCATTTTTCGATTTTGTATAATAATTTAATTAATATTTTATTTTGTATCATTCCAGCAGCGATGCCTAAATCTGGTAAAATATCAGGCACATCAAAATGATGAGGTATACCGAAGAACCTTTGTGCAAATGCACCAACAATACCTGAGGATAGTGGTGCAACTGAGATAATTAAAGAGAATTGATTTCTTCGCTTAGAAATCCAAATGAAACTTAATAAAAAATGCAAGAAATAAGAAATTAATCTTGTAAGAACATTCTTTTGCACAAAAAATAAAGTATTAATTCTATAAACTTTCACTCCATTTAGTTCTTCAAAAGGAGGTGCAGAATAATTAATCATTGATCTAAATTTGCGCGGTTTCGTCGTTAATACTGTGCAATCAAATCCCTTTTTAACTAAGCTTTCTGCCAGTTCTCGTGTTCTGCGTCCAGTTCCGGTCATCTCCGGGAAATAATATTGATGAACAAAAAGTATTTTTTTCATAATCTACAGGAAAACAATATTAATAAAATAGTATCTGTTTGCTACATTCTGTGATAAGTTTTCATAAAGAATGGTTAAATAAAAAAATATGAAATCATAAAAAACTTTACTTTGTAAGATTATTCATAAATATATTCCAATGCTCTTCCAAAGTGAATCTCTTTTTCCATTCATTTTTTTTTCTTTCAATTGCCTTAATTTTAAAATATGTGTAGTTCATTTTTAATGTCTTTATTGAGTCGGCAACACACTCTGGTGTAGAGTACTTAAAATATAGTGCAGCATCACCATAAATTTCACGTGCATAAGGTAAATCTGGTAGGATAGCTGGTAATTCTAAATATAACGACTCAAGTAACGGTAATCCTAGGGTTTCACGTTCTGATGTAAATAACAATGCATCTGAAGACTTAAGATAAGCTAAAACCTCAGCACTCTTTATTTGACCACAAAACTTAATACCATTATCATCTATCGTTTCTTCTGTTGTAATAACCAAACCAATTTCAGAGTCAAAATTTCTTGCGAGCAGAGAAGACGAAATAGCTAATTCGACCCTCTTATGTAAAAAATCTGAAGAGGGATAAAAAAGTTGGAAGTCATATTTCTTTTGAATATCACTAAAATCATTATTTACTATTGGCAATGGCTTAAGAATCATAGTTTTAGTTGGTCTCTGATAGCCCTTAATATCGCAATATTTATATAGACTTTTTAACATATGCTCAGACTGAACGAAAATAATTTTTGCATTTCGTATGCTTGTAAATAAAGCAAACCTATTTAAAATATTTGGATATCCATGACCAATCCGTTTTGGAACATTTAAATCTAATAAATAAGGATTATGGATATACAGCAATTGATTTTGAGTAAAGCATAATCCATAACTAGAAAAGTTTATTATTGCATCATATTTTTTTAAAAGCATTTGTATGTTGTACTTAATTTCAGCAAGAGGTCGATTTATAACTTTTGATACCAGACTCATATTCGTAAAAACCGGAAATACATTCGATTCGAATACAAGCTTAGAAAAGAATTTATTATTAGGAATCAAAGAAGTTAATTTAATATAAGGCGGTACTGTTTGAAGTAATTCTTTTAAAAGAAGACTTCCACCTCCGTCCGGACATCCAAGACCATTAAGTAGTATATTCAAAATATTTTTTGGTAAATTAAATTTGATTAGTTTTATAAAAAATTGATACAATATTAGTTTATTTTAAAGCATTAACACAATTAGTTACTATATTAAAAAATATTTCTACCATCACAATCTTGTTCATTTAATGAAATTCCTAAAACTTTCAATATTGTTGGAGCAATATCCATAAGAGAAATATCAGGTATAAATAATTCATTATCTTTATAATTAAGCAGATATAATATTGGAGTATCTCCTCTATGACTGCCAGGATAAAACTTATGAGATATTGATTTTGAAAATATTGGTAAATTTATTCCCCAGCCTGCTCCGAAATTATGCTTAAGATTGAACACGATATCAGGGTACTTTTCAATAAATTTACCATTATATAATTCTTCTCTTTTACAAATCCAATCGAATACCTGATGGTTATTATATTTATCATACTCTCTAAGCGCTAAAATAATGTCAGATCGTATTGCTTCATACTCATTCCCGCTTTTGATATTATTTTTTAATATTCTAATCCCACCATAAGAATACGACTTTAGTCCCGATAAATCTGTTCCATGTGCAATGGTTTTACTAAAATCTATTGTAGACGGCGAAGAATACATCCCTTTAATTTTTGGAAAGGTTCGTAGTATAGACATTGCTGCTGGACGAAGTCCAGATTTTTGAGCAAAATCAGCAATAAATCTTTTCATCTTTTCTGAATAATTATAGATTGGTGCTTTTGCTCCTTGCACTGCAAAAAGATAATCCTTCTTACGTAAAATTTCATTAATATTAATTAGATTTACTGGCCTCATGGAATGTCCATGGTCACTTAAGAGCATTATAGGAATATTTTTTTTTACATTACGAATCAATTCACCAATTAATTCATCATACAAAATATGAAAATCACGAATTACATTTTCAAATTGATTAAATCCAGGATATGTAGGGTCTTTTTTGTCACAATAATTCCAAAAAATATGCATTATAGAATCTAAAGCACTAGAGTAAAAGAAAAAAAGATCCCATTCTTCTTTCCGCAACATTTTATTAGCAAAATCAAATTCATTCTTAATAACTTTTTCCTTTTTCTTAATATACTCTTTGAATTCAAATTTTGTTCTTGGTATTCGTTTTTGTACTAATAATTTTTCCGGATTAAATCCAAAATCAAAATCCTTTGGGGTATATTCAAACCTTTCTGTTGATGGATTAGGATTTATCATAAGTCCATTAATATTCCAAACGGGAAACGCAATATGCGGATATATTACACAACAGCGTTTTCCCGTTTTGCTAGCTATATCCCAAAATGTTTTCCCTCGAATAGAACTTGAATCAAGATATTCAATTTCTTTATGAATGATTTTTTTTCTTTCTATTGGATCAACAAAATCTACAATTCCATGTTTCGCTGGATTTAAGCCTGTATAAATACTAGCCCAAGCAGTATCAGAATCTGGAGGAAAGACAGATTTCATTTTTAAGTTAGGACTACTTTGGATAATCTTCTTAAAATTTGGGAGAAAATCTATATATCTACTTATTAATACTTTATCCATTCCGTCTATACCAATAACAATAATTTTTTTCATTTAACTTAATACCATAATGTTTTTATAAATAATTTTTATTCTAAATGTTATCCTTAAGAACTTGCAAGGCATCATATAATAATTGCTCTTTAGTTTGGTGACCATCAAGAATTTTATAATTATAAAAGTCTTTTAAAAGATAATATTTTTCTTTTCTTTCTCTTAAATATTCAATCGATTGTATATCATTCTTTCTTTGATATGCTATCTCTTCCTTTACATCAATAAATAAAGCAATAGTAGGTTTTGGAAATATAAGATGCATTAATTTAATCAATAAATAAAACTCTTTGGTGTTTAAATTAGCTGCCAAAGAAATAGTTGTAATTATATCACCTATATATCTGTCAACAATGATACTTTGAGAAGTCATTATTTTAACAATAATTACCGGGCCGGAAAATATAATATAATCGATAAGACATAGATAAGCATAAAATCTAGCGAATATTTTATGTCGTTCACTGAAATTTGTTTTAATTTGATTGTATTTATTATAATTCAAGAATTCGGACGTTTTTTTATATAATAATATTTGACTTAATATTTTTATTGGCCTTGTTAATATTGGTATGTATCGTGCATACAGATATTTACAATCAATTTCTTCGTGCTTTAATCTTCGAATAATATTTTGAGCTAATGTTGTTTTCCCTGACCCATCAACACCCAACAGATATATAATATTTTTCATAAGTTATTTGCCAATTGAATATACTTATCATTTATCCGGCTAAATACATTATCCTGATTGATTACACATTTTAATTCGGCATAATAATTATTTAATGTTTTGTTTATTATTTCTTCAACCATCATCTCAATATTATTTACAAAAACTATAGGAGAATTTTTTATTCGTTTGAGAAGAAATTCAAAAGAATCTACAGGAAAAGACACAACTGGTAATTCACAAGCAATTGCTTCCAAAATAGATAAAGGCATATCTATTACTCCTATTTCATCTTCCTTTCGGGGGAAGTATTCCTTAGTTAAAGTATTTAAATGAAATAAATAGCAATCGCTAGCATTATAAATTTCTTCGATATTTTCAAGAAATTCATTGATAATTATTAGATTGGGATCATTTTTTATTAATGAATCCGCCTCATATTCATCTTTAAAAAAATTGCTTCCTACAATAACTACTTGGTACTGATTCTCCGGAAGCCTTTTTATTAATTCACTGTAAAATTCAAGACCTCTATTTTTTCTGAGGTGCCCGACATGTAGTAACAATTTCTTGTCAATTGGTAGATTGAATTTATTTCTCAACACATTTTTTTGTATTGGTAATTTCCTAAATTTGCCAGTATCTATAGGATTTGGCATGTACTCTGTAGCAATCCCAAATCTAATAAAAACATTCATCCATTTTGAGGATTGAGTAAATACCAGATCGGGCTTCATAAAAAACAAAAAATATTTATTGTATTTGTTAAAATAAGTACGTGTGGCTGAAATTAAAGTTTTGGGTCTATTTAACAATAATTTTTTATAAAACCAGAGTATTATAATACTACGAGCAGTTGGTCCTGTTAGATAATGAATTATATCAGGTTTAAATTTAATTATTTTTTTTATCTTATTTAATTTTAAACTTTCATTTGTATTTAAAAATTCAACTTTATGAATATTTTTAAAATATTCATAAAACCTATTTGAAAGTTGTGTTAGCGCTTCGTCTCCAATGCCTTTAAAACTCCCAATAAGGAGTAATTTTATCTTCATAACTTAAAACTTCTTCTTGCTATTGCAGCTTTAAAAGGAATAAATTCTCCTCTTATTAAAAATCTTATTAAATACATTTTTATCTTATAGTACATCTTCATAATTCTTAATATTTTTTTCTTGTACTTATTCTTTTCGATATATTTCGGAATATATTTATTTTGAATCAATATTTGATCTTTGAAAAATTCAGTTTTATAGTCGCTAATAGATTTGCTATTTTCATGTAATCTAAATTGAGCTAAAGGCTTGCGCAAAAGTGCAAAATTAAAACCTTTGTCAGCCATTCTTAGGAAATATTCATAGTCCATTTGATAATTTAATCGGTAGTCCAATTCACCAGTTTCTTGCCATACTTTTCTAGTAAAAAATGTGGCTGGTTGCGGTATTAAACATGCTGTATAGAGGTGCATCTTAAAATCAAAAGGTACTGATTTTTTTAATACTAAAAGCCCCCCTCTTTCATTAATTATTTCCAAATCTCCAATTATGCAATCGATATCCCGATTCAACAAAAAAAAGTCGGAAACCAATTGTAAAGAGTCTGATTTTAAAACATCGTCAGAATTCAACCAACATAATATATCCCCGGTACATTTTGAAAATCCTTTGTTAATCGCATCAGCCTGTCCCTTGTCCGGTTCGCTAACCCAATAAGCCAAGTGCTTTTCATATTTTTTAATAATTTCAACAGAGTTATCACTTGAACCGCCATCAATGATTAAATATTCTAAATTCGGATAGTCTTGATTTAAAACCGATAAAATAGTTTCTTCAAGAAATTGCCCTTGATTATAAGAAGGCGTTATGATTGAGATTTTGGGATATTTTTTATTTGTCATTTAAGTTATAAAATCTTCTTAAAAACATTAATCGTTTTCTTAAGAGCTGCTTTTCTTATATGTACAAAATTATTTATATTTAAACCATTAGGAATTTTAAAAGAATCAGATATACAAATTGAATTATTCTGAATCCTAAAATAATAACTATAGTTATTATTAAAATTAGTTTTAATAGGAAAATCAATATTGTTATTGCCACGAAATAACAATATTGACTGCTTGTTCCCAAAGGTTTCAATTGAACTTTTGTCGTCATGTTTTTTGAAAAGCCATTTTATAGGTCGTGTCGAATAATAATAAAGATCATGGAAAGCCCCTCCAGGTCCAATAAATAAAATACTATTGTCTCTACTTTTTTGTGAAACTTCCTTAGCTACATAAGCTATATAATCAATCTCTTTTGTTGGTAAATTCTTAATAAATAAGAGTAAAAATAAATTGATAATAATAAGAATAAATAGGGATACTTTACGGAGATAGGAAAATATTTGGTTAAATTTTTTATTGTCTAAAATATTAGTCTTTTTTAACTTAACAAATAGAAATGGGACAATAAAAAGGCTAGCTAATATAGTATGGGACATATACCTCTGAAAAGAAGCTCCTATTATTGCATTACTATAGTCCCAAACAACAAGAGATACCACGAAATATTTAATAAAATTAAATAATGGCAAACTCAAAAAAACCAATGAAAATATTTTTTCATATTTTGATAATTTTTTCCAAACAAACACTAGTAAAAACAAACCAATAAATAAACTTAATATCTGAATAATTAATACCCACCACCATTGATGCCAGCTTACGTTAAATCCATTTAAGACTACAGATAAAGGATTCCAATTTAATGGATTTAACTTTTGGATAGTTAAATAGTGGAATGTCTTAAAATCATTAATCGCAATATATATTTTCCATAAAGAAAACAACAAAATAGCTGGTACAAAAGAAAGGAAAACATATATTTTATTCTGAAAAGTTTTATAAAATGAAAAAATAAGAATTATTGTTAATATTAAAAAAAAACCAATATACGTAAATCCATCTGGTCTTATAAATGTTAGGAACATTAGGAAAGAGGAAAATAAAATAATTTTTTCTTTTTTATTATTAATATCTCTCCAAATCCCAACAAAATAATATGACGTAAAAAACAAATAAACAGCAAATGGGATATCAGATTGCCATCCAATTATTAAAGTAGTATATAAAATAAATATTATTGTATAAATTAATAAGCTAATGAAAAAGCTATTAATAGTGGAAAAATATTTTTTGAAAAATTGGAATATAAAAATAATTGAAATAATATAAATTATATAATTAACAATGACACCATTGAAATCAATCATCAAATCATGGAAACTTAATATATTAATATTTAATAATGCTAAAAGAATAGGATATCCAGGACCAAAATCCATTCTTAATTGATTAGCTGAATTTAAACTATTAAACTTTAATATTTCTTTTACAACCAAAGCCCAGTGAACCGCTGAATCCCCATGTACTTGAGACATTGTTGATAAATATATTGTTAATAATATAAAAGAAAACAGAAGGAATAAAACAAAATATTTTATGAAATTATAATTTTTTGACAAATACCTTTTATTAATTCTTATTAATTTTAGAATAAAATAAATGGACATGGGGAAAAATAATATTTGTATTGCAAGACTGACTTCTCTAATACCTACTAAATTAGGAAGAGTAAAAAGAAATGTAAGAATTGCAATAATATTAAAACCAATAAATATTTTTTCAATAGTAAATAAATATTTTAAATCAAATAAATTATTAAATAAACATCCTAATCCAAATGCGCTGAAAAGCCAAACTAAAAAAGATAATACAATCAATAATTGTAAATACATTATATTAAACCCCAACTAATTGAAAATGATAATTTATATTTATAATAAATATTACTAATAAGTAAATCCTTAAAAAGTATTTTGATAGAAATTTTATAATTGCCGGTAGGAGTTATAAATCTATGCTTTACTACTGTTTCATTTTCAATATTTTAAATTTGTTTTAATAACAGCAAAAAGTCCAACAATCTTATCTGCCTTGACAGGCGTCCGTTTTTTTGCATACAATGGCGTAAGCTCTTTTTCTAATTTTCCCAATGTTAATTCATTTGATAATTTGTAGAGAGGCTCTGAAGGATTAAAAAGCTCTTCTGAGCTGTTAAGCATTGTAAGTTGGGGCTTATCCGGACTGTTTTCTTTCATCAATTGTACCTTTTTTATCTTTTTATTTTGTAGGCTTTTAGAAAAAATTTATTTAATCTTTCAATGTTATCAATGGAGCAATAGATTTATTTTTTTAATAGTTTTACATTCTTTTTTTAATTTTTCAGGAGCGATTATTTAATTCCATTATTTATTATTTGTTAGTACTTTTGACTCTATTCTAAATATTGGTAATTTTAAATATACTGATGTAAATATGTATATGAGACATTTACATTTGACTAAAGTAATAAATTGACTAAATATCCATCGAAACGAGGTTGAACTTGAAGGATTTAATTTTGGATGTCCTAATTTTATTGAGGTTTAACTAATCACTTCGCTCTTAGAATAGAGCTATACTTTTTAAGGAGACTATAATTATATTGTCAAATTTACTCTCAATAATAGTTTTTCTTTTTAAAAGCTTCGTATTATAAATATTTATATCTTGAATAGAAGGAACTAATAATTAAGAAAGATGGAAACGTTATTATTAAAAGAATATACTTGATTTTTACAGATCGATTTTGTCATTTAAAAGATTCTTATATCCATTTTTTATGAAAATACTCCTCCATTTTTATAAAGGTATTTTTATTAGCAGTTAAAATTAATTTCAATTTACTTTCACAATTTTTTATGCCATGATTTAAAATAAAATTTTCCTTAAAATTTAATCCAATATTTTGTTGTAGTGAATTTATTTCATGAGGATGCAAATAAATAAATACATTCTTACCACTTTTATTTTTCTTTTTTATATTTAGATTAATAAACCATGCTGGAAATAACCTTAAAAAAAATCCTCCGCTAAATCCAATTTTCTTGCCAAATATATTAACTAAACTTTGTGGTATTTCAATTGCTTTTTTCTGGTTACCATTTATAACGGGATAATGAATTTTTTGTGGAAAATTAGGGAGCCCATATAAATATGTTTTTGCAGGATATACAGATGATGAATATTTGATTCCATTTTCTTCAAGTATATCATAAAACCAATTAACTATACTCTCATTAACAGACCATGAAGGTGCCCTAAAACCAATAACTTTTTCACCAATGATATTTTCTAAAATAGAACATGATTCTTTTAAATCTCCTTTAAATTCTTCGGAAGTCATATTATAAATTAATTTATGATTGTAACTATGACTGGCGATCTCGTGTCCTGCTCTATGTAATTTTTTTACAATATAAGGTTTTGACTCTGCAACTTCGCCAACAACAAAGCACGTAGATTTAATATTGTACTCTGAACATATATCAATTAACTTGTCAACATTGAATTCTAAATTGGTTTTTTGTCCTCGGTATTTGCTAAAATCAGCGCTCTGAAAATTGCTATAATACCATTCTTCTATGTCAAAAGTAAGAAAATTATTCATTGAATGCACCCAATATTTTACAAATCATCACTATCAATCCACATCAAGTGCCAGTTTTCTTCTTTAAAAAGTTGATCAGAATTTAACGATTCATCTAGCTTATTAATAATAAAAGAAAACTTATATGGTGTTTTCAAATAACCATTTTTGAAGAAATTAAATTTATTAGCCCATTTTTTGCCGATCATTGTAAAAATTAATTCAGCATTATTTTTTTTAGCTAATATCTCAATTTCTCGTAAAAGTATTGATGAATGTTTTTCAAACCCTTTAATGATGGCAAAATCTAAAATCCCAAAACAGGGAATTTTTTCCTTTATCACTAATCTCGCAATTGAATAGCCAATTATTCTTGTTTTGTTTCGAATAATAATAATTGAATACTTCGTTTCAGGTGCTCCTAAACGCCAATTTAGGAAAGGAATGTTTTTACACAAGTAATTTGGAATTTCTTCATTTAGGTTTTTTAGAAATTCATGTAATCCAATTATAGTTCTTAGTTCGTGTTTATTATAAGTCTCAACTTGAATGTTATTATCGCCATATCTAAATAGAGAGAATAATTTATTCCATATTTTCAATATTACATTTGCAAAGAGTGTCAGTTTTGAGAGATTCTTAGAAAAGAGAAAAGATTTAAGTGAAATGAATTTTCCATACACAGGTAGTTCAAAAGGGAATTCCCAACCAACTTTTTTATGACCGGGAATAACTTCCGGTCGAATTGGGAAACCTGTTGTAAAACCAACGCCCTCTAATTGTAGTTGATTAATTGAATACTTACCAAGTTTTGTAAATACACCCTTTCCCCTGGCAGCAATACCTGTCATAACATCACATACCATTCCTGCTGTAATAAGCTTACCGTTTATTAAATAATAATAAGGAATTGCTGCATAATAACCAATAATGTTATCATTAAAAAATGCAACATACTCAAACGATTTTTTCTTAGATGGAAATGAATGAAATTTCCATAGATAATGCTCAAGATTTTCAACAGGTGAGCCGATATTCTCTGGAAAACACTCAATAAAAAGTTTTCTTTGTTGATCTAGTGATGTCTTCTTATCAAACTTTTCAAACTTAATTTCTATTAAAATAACCCTCCATTAATATTAATTGATTCCCCTGTAATATAGGCTGTATTTATCAAATAATTTACTGTTGATAAAATTTCATCCGGATTACAAAGTCTTTTCATGGGAATTTCATCCATTAATATTTCCTTAAATTTATCCGGAACTTCTCTAATTACCCCTAAAACTGTATAACCTAAATTGATATTATTTATAGTAATATTTTTAGTAGCATTTTCGACTGCAATACTTTTTGACAAACCTACAAAAGCTGATTTTGTAGCAGCATAAGCGCTTACACCAGGGGTCCCTTTTACAGCAAGAACCGAAGCAAAATTAATTATCCTACCGTGGTTAATTTCTCTCATTATGGGTAAAACACATCGAATCAGGTTGTAAGTACCTATTAGATTTGTTTCAATTACCGCTTTCCATTTTTTGGTGTCCGATTTATGAGCAAATGCGTTATAATTAATGCCTGCACAATTGATTAAAACTAGGTTATCTGAATTAGAAATTAATGGGGTAACTGTTTTCTCAATTTCTTCGAAGTTTCTAATATCAACTTTATGATAAAACTCAGTAAAACGTATCGGTAATGTATTATTGTACAAACCAATAGTTTCTATAGATTGCTCATGAAACATTTGAAAAAGATATTTTCCAATACCTCTTGAAGCTCCGCTAATAATTATCATATCTACTCCTTTTATTTATGACCATTTTAATAATGAAGCGCCATAAGTCCACCCACTACCAACAGCTGCAAACAGAATAAGATTTCCTGGTTTTAACTTCCCTGAATGATTTAATTCATCAAGTAAAATCGGAATGGTACCACCAGAGGTATTTGCATATTTATCCATATTTGTCATTAGTTTTTGGGGTGGCAAACCTATAATTTCTGCAGTTTTAATTAAAAGTTTCTTACTTGGTTGATGCGGTACTAAAAAATCAACATTATCTATTGTTAAGTGTGTATCTTTTAGTACTTGGTTTATAGCTCGAGGTAAAACCGTTGTGCCTGTTTCGTACACTGCTTTCCCATCCATTTGAAAATAGTGCTCTCTGTTTTTAACTGTTTCCAAAGTAGCCGGTTTTTCAGAACCGCCTGCAGGTATTGTAAAACTCCATTTGCCCCTTCCGTCAGAATATAATCTGAAGGCTAAAAATCCCTCAAGTGCATTTGCATGCGACAAAACAGCTGCCCCAGCACCATCTCCAAAAAATATCGCATCTCTCCTTGTCCAATCTGTGATTTTTGAAAATGTATCAGCTCCAATTAATAGCACATTATCATAAACTCCATTTGCAATAAATTGGGAGGCAACCGACATTCCATACAAAAAACCGGAACAAACTGCAGCTATATCAAAAGCCACTGAATTATACGCTTTAAGTTTATCTTGTACTATACAAGCTGTTGAAGGCGCCAGTCTATCAGGAGTTGAAGTTGCAACAATAATTAAATCTATA
>CAZXJG010000005.1:21953-32093 GCA_964640985.1 uncultured Melioribacteraceae bacterium
AGCTCTTAGTGCCGCTTGAGATGCTAGGTCACTAGTACACTCGTTTTTTTTGCAATTCTTCTTTCCTTTATTCCTAAATTTTCTTCAATCCAATTAGCATTAGTATCAACAATGGATTCTAAATATTTATTAGTATATATTTTCTCTGGAACATAAGAACCAGTTCCTATTATTTTTACATTTCTTACTAATTGTTTCATAATTAAGTACCTCTCGATATTAAAAATATTCCAATTATTATAAATAAAACTCCAGAAATTTTATACCAGCCGATATTTTCTTTAAAAATATAATGGGCAAATATTAAAGCAAATATAAATGCTGAAGCAAGCATAGGATATATTTTTGAATATTCAAATTTATTTAATAAATACAACCAAAATATTGTTGCAAAAAAATAAATAACAATTCCCGAGATCATATAAGGAGAAAAAATGAGATTAATTACTTTTTTGATTGTAATATCCGATGAAAATGAAAAATTTTTTTTTATTAATGCAATTTTCCAGAAAACCTGCCCCACTGTTATCAATAATGCACAAATTGTGCCTAATAATAATTCTTTCATTTAATATGATTCCTTATTTTTGTAAGTTGTTCTGCTATAAGCCCTAACAAAAAAATTAAAACTCCCATAGTAATTAACAAACTTGAACCTACACTAACACCATGCCCTAAAGAAAACTGATACAATCCCCATATAACTCCAAATATAAAAAATAATAATGAAAGTGGTAAAAACAATTTCATTGGATTAAACAACACAACAATATTTAAAATTTCCATTATTGTTTCAAAAGCTGTATTAATACTAATAATACTTTTTCCACCCATCCTTTTTCGTACTTTAATTGGAACTTCATAAACAAGATGTCTATTATAAACAAAAAGTAAAGAAATTATATCGCAAAACGGAAATGAATCAGGTAGCAAATGTAGATATTTCTTTCCTAAATCTGTACGAAATATTCTCATCCCTGTATTTATATCGTAAATATCTAATTTCATAAATATTTTTGCAAAACTTCTTATTATCCATTTTCCAAAGCTGCGAAACTTACTGGCAGATTTATTGGCTCTTCTTGAACCAATAACCATATCCCCATCGTTTTTTACTATTGAAGTATGTAATGTTTCTAAATCATCAATAAAATGCTGCCCATCTCCATCAATAGTAATACAATATTCAGTTATTGTATTCTCAATACCAGATTTTACAGCTCCTCCATATCCTTTATTTACTTTGTGAGAAATTACTCTAAATTTATTATAATCGGAAATATTTTCCAACAATTCTTTTGTTTTATCTTTTGAACCGTCATTTACAGCTATTATATTCCAACCACGCTCTTCACAAAAAGCAATCAAATTAGAAAAAAATTTTGAAATTGATTCTTCTTCGTTGTAGCAGGGAACGATTACAGTAAGTCCTTTTTTGTTCATAGAATATTATAATTTGTTTTTATTTATTGCGTATTATTTAAACTCTAAATGTGGTTTAAAAAATGTCCCATTTTTCAAGTCAAGACCATTTAATAGTTGTTTTTGGTTAAAAATTAAAAAAGTTAATGTAATTAAAATATAATTAACATAAAAAAATATCCCACTCATCACTAAGGATATAAGCAATATACCCAAAACTAATAACTTATTTGTAATTAGACGATTATGAATATTGTTATTAATCTTCATTCTAAAAATCTTCGTCAAAACAATAAAAAAATAAGCCAGTCCAACAACACCATATAATATTAAAACACTTAAATAAACAGATTCTGTGGAACTGTATGTAAAAGTTCTAATGAAAGAATCTAAATCTACGCCAAACAAAAGTTGTGGAATTTTTAAGTTATGAATATAATTAATAATTACCCCCCATATCTCAATTCTGCTTGTCATAGTATCATTTGCGTAATAAAAGTTTTCTATTTTGTTAATTAAAGGATAAAGAAATAATAAAAATATTATTGAAATAATAAAAATATTTAATATTATAATTGAATATTTTTTTTTAACCACTAAATAATTATATACATATAATAGTATTATAATTGTTGCTACCAATAAGGCAGAACGAGTACCATTTCCGATTAATCCAAAAAATACTAATATTAAATAATATTTAATTTCTTTATTTTTATAAATTTCTAAATATGCCAAAAAATAAATGCTATAAAAAATCAACATGATGCCAAACATATTATATTGGCCTAAAAGCCCCTCGAATGGTCCGCTTAGACCGAAAACTTTATAAATATTAAAATTGAACAGTTCTAAAACACTTCTACTAGGTAAAAGAGCACTAAGAGTCGTTGTATAGCGATTACTTACAGCGTAAATTCCCAAAAGATGTCCGGTGTAAGATTCATATACAGATATTATAATTTGTAAAAATAGAAATATTCCCAAAATTTTTGTTAATTTAGGAAAGAAATCTTTATTTAAAAATATACCTGATTTCACAATGTAAATAATTATTAACGTACTTAGTATGAAACCCATACCAATGTTACTTCCGTAAATAATTTCATTTGCCAATATACTTTTAATGCTTATACTCAAAAGCAATAATAAATTAAAATACAAAAAAAATTTAAGTTCTTTGTTTATTTTAAACTTCGTTTTTTTATGCAAGACAGAAAGGACAGCTATTAGCATAACAAGGAAACTATATTTATTAAAACCCCATGGAAGATCTTTTATCCCGGGTATTATTTTTCCGAATAGCGGAAAGTATAATGCAAATATTATTGGAAAATATGCTTTTATCTTCATCTAAATTTAAACCGAAAATACAAATTCATACGAATAACAAATTATTGTTCATTTATGTTTTTAAACCAATTAGTCAATCTTTCCAAGTTTTAAGTTTTATACTGAATTCATTAAATATTAAATCTAAAATTTCCCAATAATCCTTATCCCTCCAAGCCAATATTTTCTCACATCCTTTTATAATTTTCTCTTTTATATTAAGCTTCCCTTCCAATAATAGATTTAATTTTTCCGCTAAATCCAAAGGATCACGCAAATCAATGTAAATGACAGCATCTCCTAAATCCGTTCTAAATTCCGGTAAATCTGAATAAAATACTGGGATCCCTAATTTAAATGCTTCTAAAGGTGGAATATTTGTTGGACCAAAATAAGTTGGCATAACCAAAGCCAAAGATTTTATAAACAAGCTACTATAATGTTCTTCTGGTATAAATCCTAAATATTTCACTTGTTCTTTAATTCCAAGACTTTTCGCATAATCTAAAACATATTTTAAGTTTCCTTTATCAGAACCGCTAAAAACTACAGTTAAATTTTCGCCGTATTTCTCATCTAATATTTTCAGAGAATCCAATATGTATATATGATTTTTATGTGCCCAAAATTGCGCAGGATAAAATATAAACTTACCCTTGATCGCATATATTTTTCTTATATCTATTGATTTACTTTGTATTGCTGTTTGTTTTGAGGGAAGAAATTGGGCTACATAAACTCTATTTTCATCTACAGAATATCTTCTAATAATATTTTTTTTGCCGACTTCTGAATCAGCAATTATTGCTACAGCTTTCTTCAATAAATTTTGATAAATGAATTCTCTTTTTTCGAATTGGTAATTATTCCTCACTTCGGGAAACTCAGGCATGTCTCTATGTGATAAATCCCAGACAGTAAAAACAAAGTTCATATTCTTTAGATAGAAAGGAATTTTTGAAGGAGCCAAAAAATAACAAATATCTATTTTATGATTAAATAATTTTTTCTCAATAAAATTCAATGAATTAAATTGACTGATATTATTAATAATTAAAAAACGTCTAAGATATAAAATTAATTTTCGTAATTTAGTAACATTAATATATGTAATAGGAAACGTACAATTTTTTAATATTCCAAGATTATCTTTAATAGTAGTATAAATAAAAAAATTATATGTTCTTTTATTATATTTTGCAATTAATTCAATAACAGATAAGGATTGTTGAAATCCGCCACCAACAGTTAATTTTTGTTCCAAAAACACAGCAATATTCATTTTTTTACTATCCAGACAGTATTCCAACTATCAAAATCAGGTACCTCATCACTCATCCACTTATTTTTTTGTTCAATTTTAAGACCTACATTCCTGCAAATTATTTCCAATTCAGTATCAAAAAAATATCTCATCCGATGAAGTTCTTTTTTTTCGAATAAACCTTTGAGTTTATCTTCAATAAATACATCAAAGTTTACATCTACTATATTTTCCGTTGCATGCATAATTGGCTCAGCTATTCTTGTTACTTTTATCGAAGCATTCTTTAATCTTTTTACCTTTGTAACAGGTAAATCTGTTAAAACGGCTGGACCATACCAAAAATCAAATATAAAAATACCATTATTCTTTAAATGTTTTTTTACTACTTCAAAAACTTTAATAATTTCATCATTTGTAGTTAAATAACTCATAACATGAAATAGTGAAATAACCACATCAAACTTTCTACTAATCTTAAGTTCAGTTATATTTGCTTGGCTAAAACTCAATTTAGTCTCTTTACCTATTTTTCTACTTTCGGCAACTTTAAGCATATCTTTACTAAAATCAACACCATGTACAGTAAAACCTTTTTTACACAAAATTTCGTCATGCCTTCCAGTTCCACACCCAATATCAAGAATATTTACAGCATTTGGAGAATATTTTTTAATAAACCTTATTATATATTCAACTTCTGCTTCATAATTTTTATCTTGATAAAGTAAATCATAATATTTTGAATATATATCTCCAAATTGTTTCATATTTAACTCTTATAATTTTTCTATTTTTTTAAGTTCAGTATTAAAAACATCCATCCCCTTAATCAAATTTAATCCGTCTTTTTTAGATAAAAATGTTAAATTCCCATTTTTGTCTAAAGACTCTCTATATTTTGAAAAGATAAACCCGTCTGCTAAGCCTCTCTCTTGTACTTTTCCATTTAATTTATCATTCCTAATAAAATAAGCATTATTACCACTACTATTACATCCGATAAAAGCATATCCTTTCTCTTTAGCTAATTGATATAAACTTTTAAGTGAACACCCCCACAATATAGATTACTATAGTGAGCTTTGTTTCTTGTAAATGACTTATCGTATGGAATTGATATTGGTCTTTCATACCCAAATAAGCTATTATACTCTACAATAACAATAATAGGCTCAATAACATTTATTTCTTTCCAAATATAATAATCATTTCCATCTAAGTCGATATGTAATAAACCAACTTCTTTGTTAAATCTTCGGCTTTGTATCAAATCATTTATATTATCTTTGTCAATATAAATTGCTTGGGCATTTAAGTCATATTTCCAAAAATAACACTGTTTTTTCAATCTTTCTATGTTATCCCCCCCCCATCCATAACAAAACCTTTCCAATTATTATTCATCATCAAAAATCTTGTATTAGATTCAGAATAATCTTCAACCCCAAATTCTATAAAAGTTTTATTTGAGATATCTAAATTATTAATAAGCCACTGTATAATACCATCATCTCCAAATTGAGAAAATATGCTAAACTCCACTTCATCGAAAGATTTAATTTCTTTTAACTTTTTAATTTGATTTGATAATATTCTCCCTATTTGTAAACTATGTTTATCATTTTGCAGATATAAATCTAAGAATAGTTTAGTTTTCAGAACTTTTAAAATCCTTTTAATCATTTTTTGTCCACCAATACTTTATGTAACACTTCTGAAACTTCTTTAATTTGCTTTTCTGTTAGAGCTAAGCCGCTTGGGATATAAAAACCTTTTTTATATAAATTTTCACTATTTGGTAGGCTATCTTCTAAGAATAGTCCCATTTTATTAAACACCGGTTGTTTATGCATAGGATAAAAAAAAGGTCTTGTACCTATTTGATACTCTTTTAAATTATTCATTACCTCTTTTGCATTTTTATTAAATTCATCTTTCAAGACAATAGCATAAATCCAATAAATATTTTCACAATATTCCGTTTTAGGAATTGGCAAATTTATAGTATCTATATTATGCAATAATTCATTGTAAGTTTCACCAATCCACCTTTTTTTTACAATTATCTCATCAATTCTTTCAAGTTGCGCCACACCAAGAGCTGCTTGCAGATTCGTCATACGATAATTGTAACCAAGCTCATAATGAATAAACCTATCCTCACCGAAACAAAGATTACGCAGGCTTTTTGCTCTTTTATCTAAATCTTCATTATCGGTAAGTACCATGCCGCCTTCACCGGTTGTTATTTGCTTATTTGGATAAAAACTAAAAATACTTATGTCTCCAAAGCTTCCACATTTTTTCCCTTTGTATTCTTGCCCAATCATCTCGGCAGCATCTTCTATTACATTTAAATTATATTTTTTTGCAAGTTGCAATATTGGGTCAACATCGACGGTTAACCCATACAAATGAACTATCATAATTGCTTTCGTTTTAGAAGTTAACTTAGCTTCAATATCCTCAACTTTCATATTGAAAGTAATTAAATCACTATCGACTAATACCGGCTTAATCCCTTGCTTAACCAAAGCTTGAGCGCATGAAATTATAGTAAAGGTAGGCATAATCACTTCATCACCTTTTTTTAACTCCAATGCTGAAACCGCTATATCAAGCGCAGCGGTCCCACTTGTGCAAGTTGTGGCGTATTTTCTACCAATATATTCAGCCATATCCTGTTCAAATCTCTTAACAAACTCACCTTCTGAACTTATCCAATTTGTATCAATACATTCGTTTAGATACTTTTTTTCATTGCCATGAAACAATGGTTCATTTACGGGTATCATTATTTCAACTCTAATTTATCTTTATCAACAGGTTTAAATCTAACTTTATCCAATTCTCCAGCGTAAGGTCCTTGTTTCACTTCAATCATTTCTGTAGGCTCTAACATTTTAAATCCATGGCCGCCATGAGCCAACAATATAATGTCCCCGCTATTTAATACGCGACTTTCAATGTAATTTTTATAATCATCGTAAAAGTCAACCCTTATTTTTCCAGACTTTATTATTAAAACTTCTTGAGTTAAATTAACTTCCCTTTGAACGATATTATGAACATGAGGCTCAATCACATAATCCTTCGGGCGATTCATATAAGCAAGCTGTTGTGAAAAATCATCAGGTGTAAAAAACTCAATTCCCTCTTTATGATAGTTTTTTCTTATAATTATTGATAATAATTTATCGCCACTATAAATTTTTTCAATCATATTTTTTCCTCTTATAAATATTCCGGATAATATTTTTCTAAAATATTTCTTGCGTTCCTTTTAATAAAATTATATGATTCTTCATCCATTATAATTAATTACATTATCTACAATTATTTTTTCTACTAGTATTTCGGATTTAAACATTCTTCTTGGAAGCAATTCATTTTGAGCAACTATTCTCTTTTTCCCCCATGCATTAAATACTTCTTTATTTGAAGTAATCTTTTCCAATAGTAATAACAAAGATTTTATATCTGCAATCTTTTCAATACCGTTGTCAAAAATATTTTGAAATTTACTTTCTCCATCTATAACTACAGAAATTACAGGTTTTTTAAACTCCATTGCCTCTAAAGCAAGAGTAGAAAATTTAGTAATAACGACATCACATATATTAATGCAATGATAGGGATTAGTTTTTTTATCGAAAAGTAAAACGTTATCCGGAAAATTATATATTTCTAAAAATCTATGCCAAAAATATTCATCTTCTGAAGGATGGGGTTTGATAATTAAAGAAACATTTTTATGTAACATTGTAAATTCAATAAGGACTGTAGCCAATTTAATATGCTCTTGCTTATTAATAATACCTCTTAAAATTCCATTTGAAACATAAAATACATTGTAATCACACAAGTTAGATATACCTAAAATTTCCTTTGAACTTTCCAAATTATTTTTTTGTTTAAACTTAACAATCTTTGTATTTTGTCCAAAACCAGAAATAACAACGGTAGAATTATTGCCAAGATAATTTTTACATATATCTTTATCAAGTTCACCCGAAACGAATATTATATCAGGTTTATTTTTAGAATCGTAATAAGGAGACTCTACTGTTATTCCTATAAAGTTATCAAATATAATTGGTCTTTTAATATTATTTCTATTTGTTTTTTCTTTTAAAACATTACTAAAAATTAACCCATACTCCATGACATTTTCACCCCACGTTCTAATAGCAATAGGATGTTTGTATTTTAAATAGTTTATCGAAGAATAGTAAAGAAACAAACGAGATAAATAATTTGCTTCCACAAAATTAGTTATGAATGAAATCAATAATTGCCCTATGAATATTTTTCTGTATTCTATATTATTTTCCTTTTTAAAAATTTTAAGATTTTTTTTAAATAATATGATTGTTTTAATATAGTTTACAAATAAATCAAAAGACTTTATTAAAGGAAACCAAGCTTCTAAATTATCTGCCTTTAATTCATACTTTCTTATCTTTTTATTACCTTCTAAGGCATCCCAGCAAAGAGCAACCGGCATATACCCTCCTCTTTTAGAAAATTCTTTCATTACAATTGCGGTATTATCAACATGCTTTTCTGCTGAACTACCCAAAAGAAATGTAATTAGCTTATTTTTACTTTTTATATTATCTTTTCTGCAAATCTTACTTCTAAAAATTCTTAAAATCAATCTTGCTTGTTTTAATTTAATTATCAAAAATTCAGGAAGATAAAAAACCAAATATTTTTTATTAGATATTTTTATTTTGATAATGTTAAGTTTTAGAAACGAAGCTAACGGGTAAAATAAATTATTATACTTTTTAACTTGTAGATTTTTACTTTTAGCTGTTTCCAATAATATTTCATCCTCCCAATAGGAGTCGATTCTGCGGAATAAAATTACTTCATCTGCTTTATAGTGAGAAATAAGATATTGATAAGAATTAATAAGGAGAATAGCATCCTGTATTTTTTGAGTTGTATTTCCACCTTCTGCCCACTTTATCCATTCCAGAAGATATGGTGGTAAATTGGCATCCAACTTTACCAGCCAGGAATTTATTTTTTCTCTAATTTTTAAAACATCTTCAGCTACTGAAAACAATGATTCCATTTGCTCAATAAAAGTTACTTCTGCTACAATTGGATTTTTTTTAGCTTTTTCTTGAACCAGAATTGAATCGGATGCCAAAATAATTTTTAATTTTTTACTTACTTTTATTTTACTAAGTAACTTTAAATCATTTTCTCGGCGACAGATAACAAGAATTGTTTTCTTATTTTCATTATTCTTCATTAAGCAACTTCTTTTTTAAATTTCTTTTTGAAAAAATCAAAAAAATATTGTAATTCATTTTTAGTAATAACCTTAAAGAAAAATATTAACAAAAAATAAATGGCTGTAGATAAGGGTATTAAAATAGTTAGCATTAAAACTTTGCTAATGAAAAATTCTTTAAATAACATTAGAAATAATCCCATTATAAAACTTGCAAAAATCATTCTTATTACATTCTTGAAATTATAATTTATAACCATCAATTTTTGAGTGTTATAATTAATAAACAAAAAGGCAATTAAATAACTAAAGAGAGTTGTTATAGCGGCAATTAAAATATTTCTAAATAGATATAAAAGAACAAAATTTAATATAATATTTAATATAGCGGCAATTATATTAGAATAGAAGATTAATGAATTTTTCATTTTTAAATAAATAACGGTATTGGATAAAATATAATTTAAACCGTAAAACAAGATTCCAATAGCTACAATCGGAGTAACTAAATATGCTTCATTAGCGACTTGTGCGTTTGCCAGTATATTTAACAATGGCTTACTCAACATATAACTACCAACAATAAATGGTAATGATAAAATCAAAAACATCTTGATAGATTTTTCAATTAATATTTTACTAACAGTAGTATCTCCGCTATCAGAAGATAATGCAATAATTTGGGGTAAAGAAGCACCGAGCATTTTGGGAAATATAATAATTAAAGAACCTAAAACATACGCCGGTGCATAGTAACCAACGGCTATTGGCGTCATAAAATAAGCTATTATAAATCTATCACTACCGCTTAAAATAAAATCAATCACCAATACAAAAACAAGTGGGATACCAAGTCTTAAATCAACTG
>CAZXJG010000005.1:32103-42187 GCA_964640985.1 uncultured Melioribacteraceae bacterium
TTAATGATATTTTAGGTATCGTAAATCCAATTTCTTTAATAATTATAAAAGCAAGAAATACCGATAACAGAAAATATGCAGCACTTTGACTAATAAATAAAAAATTCAGGTTTATCTTTGATAAAAATATTATTCCACCAAAAATCATTAAAATATATAAATAAGGCGCTATGCCTCCAACAATGGATGTATATTTTAATCGATGTGTATAACGAAAATAATTTGTTGTTTTACTAAAAAAAAATAACGCGTATAAAAGAAGTATAGGAAAAATTACAGAATAACTTATGTTTTTTCCCAGTATGACATTTTTAAAAGGCTCATTGATTCCAATCAAAATCAATACTATTATATTTAAAAATACAAAATGAACAATAGTTTGGAAATAAAATAAATCCCCCTTCTTTTTTATATCTCCTTGTGGAACAGACGGCATAAACCTAGTATAACTAAAATTAATGCCAAGTGAAGATATTCCAAATAATATACCAATAAATGAGGATATTAAAGCATACGCACCATATAATTCAACTCCAATTGTTTTTATTAAAATAGGGAGAAGAATTATGCCTTTTGAATAAACTAATACATGCCCTATAGCAACCCAAATATTGTTGGTTATAAATTGTTTTTTATAATCATCCTTACTGCGGAAATTCATTTATAACGTAAACCCATCATCAACAATTAAATTTTGTCCATTAATATATTTTGACATATCAGAAAGGAGAAATATTAAACTACCTATAATATATTTTTTATCCAGCATTGCCTTTGAAAGAGCAAAAGAATGATATGCTTCAACAAAACTATCTTGCTGATTGTTTAGAATTCTTCCATGAGAAATATAGTTCACACTAATATTCATAAATTTCCCTTCTTGCTTAAATAAAATTTTGCTAAATTAAAATTCATTTCCTCATCAATATCAACCGAACTAATTTTATCCTTTTAAACGCCAATAGTAGTTTTATTAAAAAAAGATTTATTAGTCCACTCCAGAAAGGTATTCATTGGGAAAATATGTTTCGATTCTAGCCCAAAAACATAATTTATTTTAAATAATAAAAAGATCATATTTTCTAATAATTGAATTAGAAACAAATCAAAATATTCTTAGGGATTGCTTTTTAACATAAAAGAGTAGGCTAATACTATAAAAGGTAAAATTATTATACTTGTCTAAAACCCCTGAATAAAGAATCTTTTTCTACATATAGTTTTCGAGCCGTTTCAACCACAGCTTTAGATTTTTTTTCAAAATAATTTTTTATTAAACTTGAGTTAGCATCAAAAAGAGCCAGATGAAATTCATCATCAGTTAAGTCAGTGAAATTTACTGAAAGTAAATCCGAATTAACATGTTTATTTTCATAAAAATCTTCCACATCTCTCAGTAACCCCTTTTCAATTGCATAATAATAAAGTGGGGAACCTGGATAAGGAGTAACAGGTCTAATAGTTCTTAATTGAGCACCATCGTCATATTTCAATAAAAATTCGACCCCTTTATTTAGAGTTGCTTTATTTTCTCCAATATTTCCAAAAATAATATTGAAACCGGGACTTATGCCGGCATCCAAAGTCGCTTCAATACCTTTAATTATAATTTTAGTCGTAAGAGATTTTCGCATGTTCTTCAGAATTTGATCATCCATTGCTTCAATACCATAATTTATAAACATACATCCAGATTCTTTCATTAACTTTAAAAGATCCGGTTTTGCAAAATTAAGTCTACCATTGCAATCCCATTTAATATTAAGTTTTGCTTTAATAAAATCACGGCATAACGCTTCAGTCCGTTTAATCGATGACATAAGTAATTCATCACCAAAAGCGATATAAGTTATTCCATAATCTTTTTTAAGCATCTTGATTTCCTCGATGATTGCATCATTTTGTCTAGGTCTAAAACCTTTGTCCATCCTATAACAAAAATTGCAATGAAAAGTGCAACCACGACCTGATAATATCGGTATAGTGAATTCATTATTTGCAATGTGGGGCATTCGCAACAAACGATAATATTCCATAGGGAATAAATCATAAGCTGGAAACGGTAGAGCATCTATATTCTTAATCAATTCACGAATAGGATTAACAAATATTTGACCGTTTTCTCTATAAGCAATACCTTTAATATTATTTAAAGGTTTGTTGTGAACTATTGCATTTAGTAATTCAATAATTGTAATCTCACCTTCACCGATTACGATAAAATCTGCATTCGTCTTTTTCATAAAATATTCTGGTTCTGGTGATGGTCCATGTCCTCCAATAATATAGATTGGTCTATTTTTTGATTTATTAATTGCATGTGAAATTTTTAATAATTTTCTATATTGATAGTATCCCGCAATAACACTAACACCAACAACATCATAACTATTTTTATTTAAATATTGTGTCAAATGATAATCGGGAAAATGATTCATATCTTGGTTATAAATAGAAACATCAATTCCATTTTTTATTAGAACAGCTGCTATATAAGCTAAACCTTGAGGGAACCAATGAATATATGAATCGTTATCGTAGACTATAAGTAAAACTCTCATTAAGACCTCCAATATTAAAATTTTCCAAAGCCGTAAAAACTGAGGATGCTTTGAAAACCTTTATAAAATCTTTATTATTTGCATTATTCATTGTGTTTAGACTACTCACTTTATAAAGTAGATACACTTTTTGATTAGTTGATAGAAATTACTTAATGTTATGTGTAAAGACAACAATAGGATTAGCTAGTAAAGTTGGATTTAAGTTTTTGTTGCAACAGAAATTCACAGACCTGAAAATCCATTTCCTCATCAATATCAACCGAACTAATTTCATCCATCTTATAAGCAATTGTTGTATCAATCAAAAAGGATTTGTTTTTAATTAATGCATCAGTTTTTGATATATAAATAGCTCCATTTAAAACATATAACTCTTTTAAATCTTGCCTCCTAATTGGAATATTCTCATTTATAAATTTATTAAGGAAACTATTATTATCTATCTCAAACATCCAATAAGGATTCTCTTTGACCTCTTTAACACTTACTAAACTCTCAGCGTTCATCTTAATAATAAGTTCTATTGCCGCATCAATATGCTCTACCTTTCTCAATGGTGATGTCGGCTGCAATAAACAAACGTAATCGTAATTTTCATGTAAAGTTTTAATGGCATGAATTACCGGTTCTATTCCCGGGGTATCATCTTTCGCTAATTCTTTAGGTCTCACAAACGGTACTTCACACCCCCATTTTTTTGCAACTTTTATTATTTCTTCATCTTCAGAGGATAAAATTAAACGGTCGATATATTTTGATTTTTTAGCTTCTTCAATTGTCCATGCAATCAACGGTTTTCCTGCTAAAATTTTAATATTTTTCCTTGGAATTCCTTTGCTGCCTCCCCGAGCAGGAATAATTGCCAAAATTGTTTTTCCATTTATCATATTTTAAATTTTTCCACAGCTTTCTTATATTCAATCCATTCACCTGTATCCACCCAAGAGTTTTCACTAATCGGGTAAACGCCTACTTTCTTACCTATTTTTTTAATTTTTTCTATTAAATGTGTTATATGAAAAAATTCATTTTTTGGAATATATTGCAAAATATCCGAATTCAAAACATACATGCCTGTATTTACAAGAAAATCATACTCAGGTTTTTCTCTTATTTCAATCAATGTACCGCCATTTTCAATTTCGCATATTCCATAAGGTATGTTATAGTGCTTTACAGAAGCAACAAGTGTAATATCGTTATTATTTTGAACGTGATGATTATATAAATCACTATAATCAGCATCAATTATTATGTCACAATTTGTCAATATCAAATTATCTTTTATTTTCCCTTCGAGCTGTTTTAATGCCCCCACTGTTCCGAGAGGTTTATCTTCATAGAGATAATCTAACTTATATTCAGGATTTAACTCCTCAAAATAAGATTTAATTATATTTGCCTTATGATTGACGGATAAATAAAAATGCTCAACTTGGTATTCCAAAAACTTTTCAATAATAAGCTCTAAAATGGTTTTGTCACCTACGGGAATTAACGGCTTGGGAAGAATTCTTGTGAAAGGATCTAACCGTGTCCCTTTGCCTCCAGCCATTATAACTACCGGAATATTGAGTTTTTCTTTTATTTTTCTTTTAATTTTTCCGTCAAAGATTTTATCCCAAATTAGAAATTCTATTATTTCTTTTTCTTCGTTTACAACAGGGACATAAACAATTTTTCTCGTTATTATTTCTTCCTTTACATCTTCTATTTTATAATTTTCAGAAACAAAAAAAGTACCTTTAAAACAAATATTGTTAACTTGCTCTGTAAGTTTTCCATCTTTTAAAATCCATCTTCTTATATCCCCATCGGTTAATGAACCGATCAACTTATTTGTTCCCTCAACCACAAAAAGTATCTTTTCCGCTGTTTTATCAAGCTGCTTCATCGCATCTTTAACTGAAGCTGATTTGTCTATTAGAATAGTTTCAAATTGTTTAATCATTTCCAAATATCCTTTAATATCATAAATGATTCGGCGTATTCGACACCGCATTGCGCACCGCGTATGGTAGCAAGTGCTCTAATATTTTTTTCGCTTCGTGGAAAAGGATGCACCCCTAATTCTGATTCAAATATTTTCATAATTTCTATTTTCTTTTCAATAAATTCTGAAATATCTACAAAATAATTTGGCATAAAAGCATTCTCTTGAAGAGGCGGAGCAAAATCTGTTTCAGAAATGGTTTCGTACATTAAAGTTTTTTTTAAAAATGGGTTATTGAAAGACTTGGTTGCACTCATTATTGCTTCAAAAGATACTCGATGATCAGAATGCACATCGCTTCTGTTATGCAGATATATAATTTCCGGCTTTACGTCTTTAATAACATTTGATATTTTGCCGGTTAAATCACCTAACGGTAACTGATCAAGTTTTGTTGTATCTAAATCTAATTTAATCGTATTTACAAAATCATACATTGAAGCAACGCTATTAATTTCCTTTTGCCTTCTTTTTATGCGTTCACTATCCCAAATTTTATCATCATTAATATTAGTTAAAATAAGCCAAAATAATTTATCACCCTCGAATTTATGTCGAAGCAAAGTACCGCCGCATCCAAGAGTTTCATCGTCGGGATGGACAGAAATTACAAGAACTTTATTATTGCTCATTTAACAAAGGCTTCTTTTTACTAACCATTTATTATCTTTTGGGTCAATCTGAGAAATGATATCAACTATTTTTTCACTGGTAAATCCATCACCATAGGGATTCTTTAATTTGGAAATTGTATCTCTATAGGTATTATTAAAACAAGCTTTTTCAATTTCTGAGATAATTTTTTGTTCATCATGTTCCACAAAAACAACATTACCTGCATTAAGCCTACCTAATTGCCGATTTCCAATATTAACTACCGGTAATTTATAGAATGGTGCTTCAAGTAACCCCATACTTGAATTACCAACAAGAGCTTTTGCATTTCTTAATAAATTAATAAAAAGATTTCTTGGTAAAGTTTTGAAAAACTTAATAAATTTTTCATTTTCATAATTCTTGATAACTTTTATTAAATCATAAGAGCCAGGATCTGTATTAGGATAACTAGCTACAATTTTATAATCATTTTTTAATGCAAAATTCTTTAACGCTTGGAGTGAAACTTCCATTTGATGATATGCTTCTTTCTTTTCAGAGGATAGAGGATGTTCTATAAAAAAAATATATTCCCCATCGGATATATCAAATTCTATTTCTTTAGATAATATATCAATATTCTTCCCAGGTTCTTTTCTTATATTATCTAAAGAAGGGTTTCCGACGTTAAAAACTCTAAATTCATCTTCACCAATATTTATTAAATTCTTTCGATATTCTTCCGCCATTACAAAATGAATATGCGCTAATTTTGAAACTGCAAATCTTATTGGGTCATCTGCATTTCCATAAACTGGGTCACCACCTCCAATATGAGCAACTAAAATATTCATGTAATTAGCTACTAAAGCTGTTGCTATTGATTCCTCACGATCACCAATAACTAATAGAAAATCAGGATTTTCTCTTTCCACAGTTTGTGATAATGCATAAGTTAAAATACCTACTCCTTTAACTCTTTGTGTTGTTCTATCGGTCGAAAATAAACAGTCAATTTTATCAGCAATATAAAATCCATCTTTTTCAATTTTTTTTAAAGTGAATCCATGCCAATCAGAAAGATGTGCCCCTGTTACTACAACTTTAATTATGAAATCTTTTTCATCACTTAATTTTTTAATAACAGGATATAATATATCATATTCAGAACGAATTCCTGTAACAGCTAATATTTTTTTCATTTTAATTAATTATTCCTTTTAATTGAATCATATATAATATTAAATCGCCAAGTATTTGGTGCAAAAATAATCCCTCTTCTTCTCAGGAAATTTCTCAATTCTGATACTAAAGGTATGTTCTCACCAATAACTTCATTTCTTCCTAAATCGAAATAAGTTGATTTACTCTTTCTTTTGCTTAGTTCACCTGTAAAAAATAAAATTATTCTATGTTCAATTGTATTATTAAGATATTCAATTTCAGTCAATTTCTCTTCAAATATTAATTGATAATTTTTCCCCTCAAAAGATATCAAAAAATTATTTTCATCAATCTTTTCAACAACACAGCTACAATCTATACAATATTGAATAAATTCAAAAACAAGAGAAGTAGCAATTATATTTTTCTGCTTTTGCGTAAGCTTCTTTTTAATATTTTCTTTTACTTTTTTTGCTGGTATACCACTAGCGAACACAAACTGCGGTAAATTCTCTACAACTACTGAACCACTCATAACAATTACTCCCTTTTCAATAATTACATTAGGCAACACTTGAGAAGCAGCACCTAACCACGATTCATTTTTTAACAGAACTGGTCCGAAATTTGCAGTATAACCATCAAATACGGATTGCCAAAAACTGTGCGTAAAGATCATCGCTCGAGGGCTTAGTGCAACTTTATTTTTTAGCTCAATTTTTCTGCATGTATTTAAATACACCTCATTTGCTATAAGGCAATTAGATCCAGTTCGGAAAATAGAGTCGGCATTTTTACCACCAGATAAATCAACTTTTACATTGTCAGCAATAACAGTAGATTCGCCTAGTTCAAAAAAACCTGTAGTCACATCAAGATTATTGCCAATACAAGAGTACTTACTAATCTTTATCCTATCTGCTCTAATAGTTACATTAGAACCGATCTTACATCCTTCTTCAACAATAATCTCCTTTCCAATCAAAAAGACATTTTTCCCTACTTTAACTGATGCGTCTATTTTAGCGCCATGTTTTGAATAAAATCCTATCCACTCATTTTCTGATATTTCATTCAAATCGGTTCTTAAAAGTTCATTCTCAAATTTCACTCTATCTATATTGCCTTCAAATAGAAAACAATTCTCTTTGTTAATAATATTAGCTTTTTTTTTAATATAATTAAGAACATCTTTTTCTGTAACTACTACTCTATTGTTTACACTAATGAATTCTATATCTAAATTATTTCTCTCGGCTAATTGTAGTGCTTTCTTAGTAGCTTTAAGTTTCTGAGGGGAAGTTTCTGGTTTTGCATACTCACCTAAATAAGTATAAAAATCAAAGTCCTCATAATCAGTTATTACACCAATTAGAGTACCATTAAACATCTTTTCCCCTTTAACATCCTTTAACCAAATAAAACCATCGAATTCACTTTCAACATCAACAAGCGATTTTGTCGTCTCAACTGAAAAAATAATATCTCCTTTTTTCACATATTGACCATTACTAACAATAATTTCTGCAATAATTACTTCTTTGTCATTTGGATTAATGAAGGGTATTTTAATTTCTTTAATCATTAGAACATTCCCAGAATTTTGTTGTAAATTTTTGATTCAGATGGTAAAATTTCATTTTCCAATAATAATGAATTTCCTATGGGTAAATTTAGTGCACCAATTCTTTCTATCGGCTGAATCAAATATTCATAATAATTTTCATAAAGCTGTGCCGCTAGTTCTGAACCCCACCCAGCATATTGTGTCCCCTCTTCAATAATCAGCACTTTACCTGTCTTTTTTACACTTTCAGAAAAACTCTTAATATTTATGGGTTTTATTTTATGTACTACAATGATTTCGGAGAATATTTCTTCTTCGAATAGCACTTTCTCACAAGCAGAGAGTGCATAATCAAATGAATCACCATATATAATTACAGTAATATCTGCATGTTTAAAATCATTGAATGATAAAGTAACCTCCGGATAATAATCTGTATTACTTCTTATAGTAATATATTCTTTGTTTTCTTTTATTACATCAAAAAGTTCTTTTGTATAAAGAACTTTATTTTCAATAAATAAAGTCGCCGATTTCTTTTCTACGACCCTCTTAATTAAAATCCCAGGATTAAAGACACGAGATATTGCAATAATTTTGATAAGCGGTATTCCAAAAAATATTTTCTCAAGACTCTGACTGTGTGTAGGGCCATAGCCTCTACGGCCTCCCATAGGAGTTCTAACAATAATTGGAATGTTTTTATTATACATCCATTGATATTTACTTATTACATTGATTATCTGATCAGCAGCAAGGGTGATAAAATCACCGAACATTATTTCAATAATTGGTTGTTTCCCTCCTAGAGCTAAACCTACCCCCATGCCGACAATTGAAAGCTCGCTAATGGGAGTAGTAAAAATTCTTTCTCCAAACTTATCCCAAAGTCCTTTTGTAACCTTAAAAGCTCCACCATAAGGATCTTGTAGATCTTCACCAAGAAGAACAAGATTATCATTTTTCCTAAATAAATCATGGAGTTCGTTATTTAAAATATTAACAATCTTCATTTCACATCTCATCAAATTTTATATATTCCGATTTAAGAACCTTATTACTTATTTCATCAATGTATGAATCAATAAAACTATCTATATCAGCATGATTTTTTACTTTTTCTTTAATGAAAAATAATGGGTCTTTTTCTTTTATTTCTGATAAATAAGTTGGATCGCGAGTGTCATCCCCTTTGCTATGAGGTCCTAGTCGTATGGTTTTTATTTCCCAGAAAAACGGTTTGCTTGTTTCTCTAACTTTTTTAATAATCTTTTCGGCTTCATAATAAATTATTTCACAGTCAGTTGTATCTGTAGATAAGGTTTCAATATTAAATGCTTCTGCTCGTTTAATCACTTCACCAGCAATACCAAATATCGTTTCTGTAGTCTGTGCGATTCCATTATTTTCGCAAACAATTAATAAAGGTATATCCCAAAGCGAACACATGTTCATTGTTTCATAAATGATTCCCTCTCCAAGAGTTCCATCACCAATAAATGTAACAGTAATATTTTTAGTTTTGTTAATTTTTTGACTTAACGCAAATCCAGCAGCATTGGGAACAATACTTCCCTGAACACCATTTGAATAAAAATTTCCTTGATGTAAATGCTGACTCCCACCTCGCCCCTGGCAGACACCGCCTTTTTTTCCAAGTATTTCAGCTAACAAACCCTCGCAATTAAATGTATTTACTATAAAATGTCCGTGACATCTATGGTTTGAAAAAATCCCATCACCTTCTTCTAATTGAGGGACTATAGCAGCAGCATTAGCTTCTTGACCAATATATGTATGGATAGTACCATTAATAAAACCCTTATTGTACAATTCTATAAGTTTTTGCTCAAATGTTCTTGTTACTTTCATCAAGAAGTATAATCTGTCTAATTGTAAGTCAAGATTATTATAATAATTTTCTATTTTCATATTTTCATCATATTAGTTTGTAGCATTGCAGAATAACTTTCTATAATTTTATTAAATCATCCCTATTGAAATCTTTCTTAGCTATTTTACCAATTATCTCATACCACCTCATTGGAGATATACCGTTCCCAGGCCTTTTAATTCCGATATTCTCATTTGTAAATAATTCGCCTTTTTTTATTGGTTTGATTGCTGCAATACTTTCCCGGGCAATCGGCATATTCTTTGCTTCCGAACGGGAAGGTTTTTTAATTCCGCTACCAAGAG
>CAZXJG010000006.1:0-41376 GCA_964640985.1 uncultured Melioribacteraceae bacterium
TTTCCCGTTTCCAAACAGTTCAATAAATGGATCTTTAAGAGGTATCATATCGCCGGGAGGATTTAACGGTAAAGAATACATCACAATTATTCTAACTAAAGCGAGCAAAGCATACGACTGAAAAGCAATTATAAAAGTCCTTGGATGTTTTGCTAAGTGAATTAATATTGTAATCAGAGATGAATAAATCAGTACAAATATAAACCAAGTTAAATTTATCGGTTTGAATTTTGTTAAAAACGGATCATTGAACGAGAAGCCGCTTATTGTTTCGTTGTAATTTAAAAAAGTTGTCAATAAAGTTAGACTCGCAATAAAAACAATTAGAGTTATAAAAAAATACAATCTAAATTTTTTTTCTTGGAATGCTTTTAACCAATTGTTTTTAATTGAAAGTTTCATTTTATAGAGGTTTTAACCCGTTATTATTAGTGAAAAAAGTCATCAAAATTTAAATAAAATAAGTTGCGAAAAATAAAAAATTGTTTTGAAAAACTCACATCAATTGTTATCTTATATATGAAAGTAGTTTTTTTTTTACTGAAATATAGATTTAACCACGGTTACAATCTTTTCTCTATTAAATTCTACCTGTTTCAATTAACAATTTTAATAATTTTTTAGGGTGTTTTTATTATGTCAGAGCGTCAAAAAGGGTCGGTAAAATGGTTTAATTCTATCAAAGGTTATGGTTTTATAGCCAGAGAAAAAGGCGATGATGTTTTTGTGCATTTTTCATCGATAGGCGGAGATGGTTACCGTTCTCTTAAAGAAGGTCAAAAAGTTGAGTTCACAGTTGAAAAAACCGATAAAGGCGAACAAGCAGCGGATGTATCAATTATAGAATAATTGATACTTAGATTTGAATAGCGGCTGATTATACAGCCGCTTTCCTCCCTCTTATAACTAAGGGGGTGGAATAAAATAAGTTATCGAATTACAACTCCTAAAGTATTTAATAGCAGTTATTTATTCTTTATTGTATGCAAGTTATTCTATTCTACCCCCTAAAATCAATCACTATAAAAAATAATTATCAATATCAATTAACAAATTTACTTCAAAGGAAGTTAAATATTCTAAGCTTAATTATTTACACTATTTTTTTAGTTAGAAAACAGCTTGCATTGTTAATTAGTTTTAATTTGTGTAGTGTCATAAAGCTGTCTTGAAGTCAGTTCATTGCTTTTCAAATAGCCTTTAATTAAATTTATAAACTGAAAAATTTGGAGATCTTAATGCTAAGCGGAATATTAAAAAAGGTTTTTGGCGACAAGAATGTCAAGGCGCTTAAAGAGCTTTGGCCTATTGTTGATAAAATAAATATAGAATACAATGAAATTAAAAAGCTTTCCGACGACCAACTCAAAGCAAAGACTGTAGAGTTTAAAGAAAAAATTCAGAGTGAAACACTTGAAATTCGTAAGAGAATTGATGAATTAAATGAACAGTTGCGTTCCGACGAAATAGCCAAAGATACTGAGAGTATTCGTGATGAAATTGATGAGTTAAATGAAGATTTAGACGAAAAGTATGAAGAAATTTTAGATGAAATTCTGCCGGAAGCATTTGCCGTTATAAAAGCAACATGTGAAAGATTGCTTGGTAAAACATGGGAAGCCGCCGGGCACAAAATTACATGGGATATGGTCCCTTATGACGTACAGTTGTTAGGCGGAGTGGCTCTGCATCAAGGTAAAATAGCTGAAATGGCTACGGGTGAAGGAAAAACTTTAGTTGCAACATTACCGGTTTATTTAAATGTTTTAACAGGAAGAGGTGTACATTTAGTAACGGTGAATGACTACTTGGCAAAGCGCGATAGCGAATGGATGGGTGAAATATATAAATTTCATGGATTAACGGTAGGATGTATTTTAACCGACATGGACAATGAACAACGTAAAAATGCCTACCAATTCGATGTAACTTACGGTACAAATAACGAGTTCGGTTTCGATTATCTGCGTGATAATATGGCAATCGAAGAAGAAAATAAAGTTCAAAGAATTCATAATTATGTTATTGTAGATGAAGTTGATTCTGTATTGATTGATGAAGCTCGTACTCCGTTAATAATTTCGGGACCGGTAAGTACTTCTGATAATAAATTTTATGATATGAAACCCAAAGTAGAGCGTTTATTCAGAAAACAAACAAGTTTGGTTTCTTCATTAGTACAAGAAGCAGAAAAACTATTAGAAACAGGTGATCCGAAAGATAGGGAACAAGCCGGCATTGCGCTTTTAAGAGCATATAGAGGCTTTCCAAAACACAAAAGATTAACCAAATTATTTGCCGATGCAGAATATAAAAGATTGATGCAGAAAACTGAATTAGAATTTATGCGTGAACAAGAAAAACGTATGCCCGAAATTGATGCCGAACTTTATTTTGCAATTGATGAAAAGGATAATACTATAAATATTACGGAGAAAGGAGGCGACGAGCTTGCAGCCGGTTCCCCTGAGGGTAAAGAACTTTTTATTTTACCTGATTTGGGCTCGGAAATTCATGATATTGAAAATAACCCCGATTTAAATGAAAAAGAAAAAATTCATTTAAAAGATGAACTATACCAACGTTACAGTGAGAGAAGCGATACAATTCATACATTAAATCAATTATTAAAAGCATACACACTTTTTCAAAAAGATGATGAATACGTTGTAACCGACGATGGGAAAATTGCAATTGTCGACGAGTTTACAGGGCGAATTCTTCCGGGAAGAAGATATTCCGATGGTTTACATCAGGCAATTGAAGCTAAAGAAAATGTTAAAGTTCAACGCGATACCCAAACTTTAGCAACCATTACTCTGCAAAATTATTTTCGTCTTTATAAAAAAATTGCAGGTATGACCGGAACTGCCGAAACAGAGGAAACAGAATTTTATGAAATTTATAAACTTGAAGTTGTTGTTATTCCTACAGACAAACCTGTTATACGTGCAGATGAAGAAGATGCAATATACCGTGGGAAACGTGAAAAATTTAATGCCATAATTGAAAAAATAAAAGAATTAAAAGCTCAAAAGCGGCCTGTACTGGTTGGTACTACAAGTGTTGATGTTTCCGAAACCCTTAGCCGTATGCTGAAACGTCAAGGTGTTGCTCATAATGTTTTAAATGCAAAACATCATCAAAGAGAAGCTGAAATTGTAGCCTATGCCGGTCAGCCCGGAGCTATAACTATTGCAACAAATATGGCAGGGCGTGGAACTGATATTAAACTTGGCGCCGGTGTTGTAGAAAAAGGGGGACTGTATATATTAGGAACAGAGCGTCATGAATCGAGACGTATCGATAGACAGCTTCGTGGAAGATCCGGGCGTCAGGGTGATCCGGGAACTTCAAAGTTTTTTATCTCGCTCGAAGATGATTTAATGCGTTTGTTCGGAAGCGACCGTGTTACAAGCATTATGAGTAGAATGGGTATGAAAGAAGGTGAAGCTATTGAGCATAAGATGATAACAAAATCTGTTGAACGTGCCCAGAAAAAAGTTGAAGAGAATAATTTTGCAATTAGAAAAAGATTATTAGAATACGATGATGTGATGAACCAACAACGCGAAGTTATTTATTCACGCCGCTCACGTGCTTTGGAGGGTGAACGTCTTAAGAATGAAATTTTAGACTATCTCGATGAGTACGTAAGTGATTTGGTAGAAAAATATTTTGATGAAATGCTTGTTGATAAAATTCACGACGAGATGCTGCAGAATACCCTGGTTGATGTAAAAATAGATCCGGACGAATTGGAAGATTTAGGTAAAGAAGGACTTAAAAATAAAATAGTGAAAGCCGCTGAAGAATTTTATGATAGAAAAGAAGAAATGCTCGGTTTGGATTTGATGGCAAGATTGGAAAGATATGCAGTACTAAGTGTTATTGATGAAAAATGGAAAGATCATTTAAGGGAAATGGATGATTTAAAAGAAGGTATCGGCTTAAGAGCATACGGTCAAAAAGATCCTTTAGTGGAATATAAAAGAGAAGCTTTTAATTTATTTCTCGATTTGATAGAAAATATTCGCAACGATGTAGTTTCTTTCTGTTTCAAATTTTTTCCTCAAGCACCCGAAGAAATAAAACGAAAAAAGGAAACGCCTTTACAACGATTACGTACTATTAAAGATAGCGTTACGAACATGGGAATGGAAGCTAGCAAAAGCGAAGATGAAAGTGCAAGAAGAGGTAAACAGCAACCAATAAAAGTTGGTGTTAAAATAGGCCGTAACGATCCTTGTCCCTGTGGTAGTGGTAAAAAATATAAGAATTGCCATGGTAAATACAACTAATTAACCTTTTATCCTCCTTTTTTGTGGGTTATTTTATTAGTTTATAAAAAACATAAAAATTTTATTCTTTATTTATAAAATCAAATGAAAAAAATAGAAGCTATTATTCGTCCTTTTAAATTAGATGATGTAAAAGAAGCACTTCTTGAAGAAGGTATTAAAGGGCTAACTATTACGGAAGTGCGGGGCTACGGGCGACAAAAAGGGCATAAAGAGACTTACCGTGGAAGTGAATACCAAATTGAATTTGTTCCGAAAATTAAAATTGAAATTGTTTTGGAAGATGAGTTTGTTGATAGAGCGGTAAATTCAATTCTTAATAATGCTAAAACAGGCCAAGTTGGTGATGGGAAAATCTTTATTTATAACATCGAAGATACAATTCGTATTCGTACTTCCGAATCGGGTACTGCAGCACTTTAGTTTTCTATATTATTTTAATAAATATGATTAATAAAAACATAAAATATTATTTACTTGTTTTATCCCTTTTACTTTTGAGCGGCTGCGGTGTTTGGAGGAATTTTACTACTTATTTCAATACGTATTATAACGCCGAAAAGGTTTATGAAAAAGCTATGACGGAAATTGCTAAAACTAAAAGAGGTCTTTTTGATTTTAAAGAAAAGAAAATTACACCTGTTGCTAATAAATATTTTGAAAGTGTAATTAAAGAATGTTCGAAAATTTTGCAATTCGATTCTAAATCTTCTTATGTAGGCGATGCACTTTTTATGCTCGGTAAAGCATTTTATTATCAACAAAATTACTCGAAAGCAGAACGCAAGTTTAGAGAATTAGCTTCGTTAAATAAATCCGAAGTGAGTCTGATAAATGAACTTTGGATTGGCAAATCTCAAATTCATTTAAGAGAATTTGACGCCGGATATAATACTTTGGAAGATGTTGAAAAAAAGGCTATTGCCAAAGGGAACGAAAAAATGGCTGTTCAATCAATGATTAGCCAAATTCGTTATTTTATATATCGTGAAAATTATACCGAGGCGGTTAACAAAATAGATACGTTGTTAAAGGTATCAACTTCTTCCGAATTAAATGCCGAGATTATGTATGAATTGGGGAAATTGTATTTGACTATGGAACAACCTAATGATGCCGCAAAAGCTTTTGCTGATGTTAGTAATTATGACCCCACTTTTGAAATAGAATTTGAGAGTAAATTTGAATATGCCAAGCTTTTGGGCAATCTTGGTAAGTTAAATAAAAGTATGGACATCTTGCAGAAAATGTCCGATAAAGATGAATTTAAGGATAATTGGGATAAAATAGAACTTCAGATAGGTATACTTTATTATAAAAAAAATGATTATAATAATGCAATGTATATTTTTCGCTCGGTCGATTCCAAGTATAAAAAAACGGAAAGTGCCGGAATAGCTGCTCTTAAAATGGCTGATATATGGAAAAATAATTATCTCAATTATGATAGTGCGATGGTATATTATAATAAAAGTATTAATTCGAAGGCACAAGAAAAATATAAAAGAGAAGCCAGATCTCAATCACAATCACTTAAAAAATATTTAACAATTTATAAAAAATTGAATAATTATTTAACACAATTAGGTTATTTGAAAAACCCGAAAACTTTTATTAGAGATTCTCTTGCTTATGTTGATTATAAAATGAAATTAAAAGAAGAAAAGAAGAAAGGGGAAGATAAAAAGAAGAAAGTAAAGAGAGCAAAATTTATAGGTGAGGTAATACAAAAAAACTCGCCGAAAATCACTATGCCTATATGGCCAAAACTTTCTGCAGATTCGTTACGGAGTATAATTTCCGATATAGATTTTGAAATGGGTAATTTGTTTTTTACTGAATTAAATGTCCCCGATTCATCCTATTATTATTATAGTAGTTCTCTCGCTTTAAATCCAAAAAATCTTAATATAGCTAAAATACTTTATGCACTTGGAAGTTATTATTTGACGGTAAATGATACTGTGAAAGCAGATAGCTTATTTAACATTGTTTATAAAAACTATAAGCACGACAGAATAGCAAGCGCTGCTGCTGTAAAATTAGGGAAAAAACCTATTAATTTTGATCTTGACCCGGCTGAAAAAATTTATCTAAATGCAGAAAAAGCCTTTGAAGATTCGGATTATTCTGATGCTATTGATACACTTTTAAAAATATTTAAAAAACATCCGACATCTATTTATGCTGCAAAATCGTTATACACAATTGGATTTATTTTAGAAAATAATTTAAATAAGCCCGATTCGGCAGCTGCATTTTATGATTCGTTGGCAATGCATTATAGAGATACAAAATATGCAAAGGCAATTGCTCTGAAATTAAATTATTATAACGATTTAAAATATAAGAATAAATCGAAAACCAAAGGTTTAAAGCAGAAAAAACTTAAAGAAAGTTTAAAACCGAAAAAGTTAATTAATTCTAAAGAAAGTAGAATAAAAACAATTGAAAGCCGGATTAATAAAAGAGAGGAACAGTTAAGGGAGAAAGATTTAAAATTTAAAAAGTTTGAAAAAAAAGTAAACGATACAACTAATTTACGAAAAAAGAAAAAAGTCGAAAAAACCTTTAAAATAAATAATCGAAAATAATTTTAGTTTTTATAAAAAGTTGAAACTCGAATATCTTACGTTGTAAATTAAAATAAAAATTATGACCAGGCAAGAATTGCTTAAGTTTATTAAAGAAGGCGAGGGGCTTAGAATTGAATTTAAACAACGTTTCTCCACTTATAAAAAAATTGCAAAGGAATTAATTGCTTTTGCAAATACACGCGGGGGTTATTTGATTTTTGGAGTTGACGACGATAAAGCCATCTATGGTGTTGAAAGTGAGAAAGGAGAGGTTGAGTTAATTAAACAAACTGCAAGCCGGTATTGTGAACCACCTATAACTTTTGATGTAGATTATTTTGAAATTGATAATAAAGAAATTGTTGGAATTACCATCCCCGAATCGGATTATAAACCGCATCGTTTGCAGGATTATCAAACTCGATTAAATTTAAATAATGCTCACGTTTATATACGTGTTAAAGATAAAAGTGTACCTGCAAGTAAAGAAATGATTAAACTTCTTCAAACTAATTCGAGCGGGAAAAGCTTACAGAAATATGAAATAGGGGAAAGCGAAAAAATTGTTTTTGAATATCTTGATAAAAAGGGAGTTATTTCGGTAAAAGAATTAATGCAGATAGCCAACTTATCACATCGAAGAGCCTCCCGTACTTTAATTAAACTTGTTAGAGCAAATTTATTATTAATTCACACCAAAGATAACGGTAAAGATTATTTTACTTATGCAGGCGAATAAAGATAGCAAATAAAGCATCTTTTTATACCTAAATTTCTAATCTTCGATTTTCAACTTGCGGATTTAACATTTAAGTTTATGCACAGCTTCTATTTATAGCGAAGATAGTTATGGCTGCAGAAAATAAATTATTCGGGAACAACTTCAATTGAAGGACTGAGCTCTCGTTTTAAAAGACTTTCAATTGCAACCAATGTTCCTTTAATTGATGTAGGGCAGCTTCCGCAAGCACCTTGGTAACGTATAGTTAATATATTACCGCGCAATCCTAAAACTTCCAGTCCGCCGCCGTCACCAGCCAAAGCGGGACGTACCATATGATCCAATATCTCGTTAATTTTTTGAAGAAGCTCAATATTTTCTTCGTCGGTTATATTGCTCTTTGTCTCTTGAGGAATTAAAGCTTTATCGAATGATTTTATGAATTTTACGAAAGGTTGTTGTATCTGTCCCCATCCAATTTTTGCCTCTTTTTCTATAGTAATAAATCGATCCATATAAAAAACCGAAACAACGCCTTGAATTTCAAATATCCCTTTAGCTAAAGGATCGTTTGCGGCTTCTTCTTTATTTGTAAAATTCCTTGTTTCGTATGTTAATAGTTTTTCATTCAGTATGAATTTTAATGCCTGTGGATTTGGTGTTAAATCTACATCTTGAACAATTAACATTATTTACTCCTTTAAATTTAATTTCCAACAAAATTTAATATCTTATTGTACATACTATTGTATAAAAAAAATAAATGTTATGCAATAATTTGAAAAATTAAAATATAAATTATTCAGTTAAAATTATTAATAATTATTACATATTCGCCTTTTAGGTTTTTTTGGATTACTGTTTCAAGTATTTTTTTTGCCGTACCGCGGAAAAATTTTTCGTTTTCCATCGTTAATTGAAAAGCAACCACAATATTTTTTTCTGCTCCGAAGTATTTTACTATGTCGGTCAATACTGCTTTTAGCCGGTACGGAGTATCTAAAATTACGATTACTTCTTTTATGTTTTTTAATTTTAAAAGTTCACTTCTTCGTCTTTCTTTTTTGGGGGAAAGCCAGCCGTAGTAAAAAAATTTTTCAATTGGGAACCCGGAGCCGGTTAAAGCAGGTAATAACGAGTTTGCACCGGGTATAGGGATAATATCTATGTTGTTACTCAAACATAATTTAATTAAGTAATGCCCCGGGTCTGAAAACAAAGGTGTTCCGCAATCTGAAATTAAGGCGGCGGTTTTACCCAATTTTATTTTTAAAATTACTTCTCCCGCAGATTCATTTTCGTTGTGTTCGTTTAGTGAGATAAGTTCTTTTTCAATTTTGTAATGGGATAGAAGTCTTTTTGCTTCTCTGTATTCTTCGCAAATAATTAAATCTACTGAATTTAAAACATTCAATGCCCGTATCGTGATATCGTCATAATTGCCTATTGGTGTAGATACTAAATATAATTTTTTATTCATTCGATTATTTTATGTAAGGAGGTGGAATAGAATAACTCATTTGAAACACAGGAATAAGTGATTGTTATTAAAGACTTTAGAAATTATAAATGGATGACTTATTTTATTCCACCCCCTAAATCGTTAATAAATTATTTATTTAAGCAGAATCATGCCTTTGGTTATGGATGTTTCGTTTGTTTGAAGATGGTAATAATAAACTCCGCTAGATAGATTACCGAAATTATCTGCGTTAAAAAATACTTGATAAAATCCTGCTTGCAAATATTTATTGACTAAAGTAGTAATCCTTTGGCCAATTGAATTATAAACGGTTAATATTACATCCGACGGCTTGTTTAATCTGAATTCAATTGTTGTAGTAGGATTAAATGGATTTGGATAATTTTGATAAAGCACAAATTTCGTAGGTTGATTTGTTTTGTGAACAGATAAAACCGGACCGCGATAAATAATTCTAAATGCATCTGCAACTACAGTTCCGGCTGCACTATCATTTACAGTTATAGTAAAAGGGGAATAAGAGCCTGAAGTAATTTGAGTTAAATAATTCCATTGCCCGCCGTTGGTTTGTTCGGTTTTTTGAATTTTCGAGATGTAACCGCCAAAATTAATTTTGATGTTGGTATTATAAGAAAATGATTTATCGGAGGGCCACCACCCTGATACATCGTAAACGCCGGGTGATAATGGCTGTGACTGAAAAATTATTTTATTATTACCGGATCCGGGATTTATCTCGTAATAATTATCACCAAAAAATTCCACACCGGCAGAATCTAACGACCATGGACCAACAGCAACTGCGTTTTTATTATCTAAAATTAAATGTTCGGGATATGATATTTGTAAAAATTCGGAAATAGCATATACGGTTCTTGCCCCTATTCGATAAAGATTTTTATTTGTTACCCAAGTTCCGTCCGAATAATGGTCATAAGGCGTTTCGTATGTCATAGCCATTACTTTATCACCATAGTTATTCCAAAGCCAGCCCTCGGGAAATTTAGAACGCAATGTTGTTACGTGATAATCAGATTGTGCAAAATAAGGATTATCGGAGGTTTGTAAGTTTGCAAATTCATATTCTCTCTGATAAAATCGCTGCGAAGTTAATTCAGGCGTATGGATATAAACCGTGCAGCTTGATGAAGCAATTGAATGAATATTGACGAAAACGGAAATAACTTTTTTTGCATTAATTTGATTCATTCTTTTTTTTAATATTTTTACTTCTTTGCTTGTTTGATCAGCCGGCTTATCCCAGTTTGCTTCCAAATCTATTCCGTCAAAATTTGTACGGGAACGCCCATAATATACACCGTCGGGATTAACAAATGGAATTAAATGATAAACAATTTTTTCATGATAAAATTCTATTACAGGGTTATCCTTTAGTAATTCCTGTACAATGCCGTCAAAATGAAAAGAGCCTGGGGTTTCACCGGGGTGAGTTCGTGCATGTATCCAAACTTGATATTTGCCGGAATCCGGTGTATTGGGATCCGTTATAATTATTTCTTGCATCGGTAATCCCATTGGCGTTAAACCCATTGTATCTACCTTTACAAATGGATATTGTTTCCATTTAGCAATTCTTTTCTGTAAATAACTGAAAGTATAAGGAGTATAATATGAAACGTATACTGTGTCCCGGGTAAATGTTTTTTGAAACAAATCTATTTGTGGGCTTTCGGATTCGGTGAATCTTACAAATGTTTCATTATCATAAGAGTACATGGGCCTATCAACATCGCTTGTTGTAATCTTAACGCTTATAAATTTATTCTTTACGCCGGTAATCCTAAAATAAAACCATCTTCCGCCTATATCTTTTCTGGTTGTTATGGAATAATACATTGAATCAATTGTTGCAGAATAATGTATTGAATCGGTTGTTACGGTATTTAAATTACCGCTCTCAAAATTTGCATCGAACTTAATTTGTGAATATATAAAAACGGGGAAAAGCAGAATAATTAAAACTAATTTTTTCATAATTATTATTGAATGTTTATTTGAAGTGTCAAATTGTATCGAAAAAATAACGAAAAAAAACATTAATTGTCGAGTGAAACAAACGTGTTAGGTCAAAATAAAATGTAACCGAAGCAGTTAGTCGTTAAGTCAAAATAAATAGTAACCTAAGCATTCACTTACTTCGAATAAAATAATAAGATAATTCTAAAATAATCTCTATTCCGGTTAAAGTAAAATATCAGGGTAACGGAGTGAGGGCGTAGCCCGAACGGAGTTACCCTGATATTTTTGTTAATTTTTTTTCTGTGCATAATTTAGGATGTTTTTAATTTTAATTTCTACAGCTTTCTATAACTTAAACGGATTCAAACCATTAGCTATTTTCAATAATTCCTTCTCCTTCTTTTTCGTAATTTGCCTACTCTCAATTAATCTTTGTAGGGGTGTTTTCGGCAATGAATGTTTCTTGATTATCTGTGAGCCTACCCTTTGCTTTGAAACTAACTTCATTGACGGAAAGAAGAAGTTGAATAAATATGTTCACTCATTTTCATATAAATCATTCATAAGCATAACAATCTCTTTGTTGTCAAATCTCATATACCCCAAATATTGTCTTATATTTGTCCAGTTCTTTCCTTCAATATGAGCATTGTCATTTTTTTGATAAGCTCTTGACCTTGTATAACTGACAGGTTTTTTCCTTTTAACAAAATAGCTATATAAATGCCAATTAATAAATTCTCCTCCATTGTCACTGTCAAAACCTTTTAACTTGAATGGATAAGCACTCTCTATGCTTCTTATAGCTTCTCTCATAGAGATTCCTAATTTCGGAAGAAATGACAGTGATTGGAAATTGAAATAACAGTGGTTGGGAATCGAAATGACGGAACTTTTATTTTACAGAAACTCTATTATTACCCTACATAAATAGAGTATTTTCACTGCTGCCACCGACCATTTGACGGTAGAATATCAATCCAACTTCTTTTTAGCGAGTACAACTCTGATTTTTCCATAAGATATTGAACTGGGCAGTTCTTTTTTCAGATTTCGTAAATCAAAATAACCTTTATCAATTTTTTTGGTAATTAGGTCCAATTCATTTTCTTCGAAAAGAGATGTTATTTCCAAATTGGGGAAATATTCTAAAATCGATTCGATTTGCATCGATACAATAGCCTCGGGCAGTTTAGTAAGAGATGTGATTTCGTCTAATTTATATCCTTTATTTATCAATGCAAGCGTACTTGCTAAATTTTGTGGAATCCCATTTGAAATTTCCGTTGTTTTTTGTGTATGAGCTTGATGGAAAGTACGAACCGCCCGAATGATTTCGTCCCCGATTTTGTTATACATATTTCTACTAATGCCCTCAATAGATAGAAGTTCACTTGGCGTTTCAGGTTCCGAATCGGCTACTTTTCTCAAAATTTCATCTCTGCAGATTAGATCCGATGTTTGAGAAAATTTTTTAGCTGCAAAAGATCTAACTTTTCGTAATTCATTAAAAAGTTCTAACCGGCTTTCATAATCTTTTTCATTAACTATTTCATTTTTATCATCAAAATTTGTTGTAAAATAATTTTTACCTTTATCGGAGAATGTTAAAGTATTGTTGAAAACATTTATTAAGTTTTTTGTTTTAAGATTTATAACTGCATCTTCAATATTTTCTTTGTTATAATTAGTGCAAACTGCAAAAGTGGATAATCGTTTTTCGCCGGCTATTTTCGATTTACCTAATAAAATTTTTACTAATCTGTTTTGCTGTATGGAGCTTTTGTTTTCATAGATAGTACGAAGAATAATTTCATTTATATATTCATTACTAGCAAAGTTTGACCTTTTTGTGTTTAAACAATTATCACATTTTTTACATTTGAAATTTTTTACATCCTCACCAAAATATTTCAGTATTATTTTTGAACGGCACTCGTCGGAGAAAACATAGTCGAGCATCGAATTTAATTTTTCCAATGAATTCTGAAATCTCTTTTGAACCCTTTCATAATTTAACTGCAAATATTTTGTTGTTGCACGTGTAGTATTAAATTTGATTGATGCTGTTAATGTTGGTATATCGTAATCGATAATTCCAATTTCTGTCAGCGTTTTTAAATTATTAATAACCTCCTCGTTTGATATTGACAACGTTTGGGAGATATTTTTGATGTTTATTATTACTTTATGCTGAAAAAGTGAACTGCCGTAATTTCTTAATAGTAAAAGAATCACTTCTTTAAGGGATTTCTTTGCGATTTTTTTCACATAAATTTTAAGTTCGTTCGGACCTAATAAAAATTTCAGCAAATGATTTGTTTTAAAATTGCTTTTTAGTATAAAATAATCTGAATCGGAAAGAATTTGCAGTGCGGATTGAAAATAGTTATAATCGATACCCTTAAGTGTAATTATGTTTTTTAATTTATTATCTATTTGAATTTCTTTTTCAGGTTTACTGCCAACGGCAATTTCCCCATAATCGCAAACAATATTATATACTTTTTCAACAATCTCTTTTGAAGGATTAGCAGAATTGAGGAAATATTCTTGAATATTTTTATCGTGTTGGCTATAAAGCAAAAAAACGGCGGAATCTTTCCCGTCACGTCCGGCGCGTCCGATTTCTTGATAATAATTTTCAATTGAGCCAGGCATATTATAATGGATAATTAAACGAATATCTTTTTTATCAATTCCCATTCCGAAGGCATTTGTTGCACAAATTACATCTCTTCTTCCGTTAAGGAAATCGTCTTGTACAATACGCCTTACTTCAGATGTTAAACCGGCGTGGTAATATGTGGAATTAATTTTATGTGAACTTAAAAAAGAATGTATCTCTTCGGCATATTTTCTTGTGGAAGTATATATTATGGTGGGAGTACCGTATCTATTTATCAGCTCAAAACATTTCGATTTTTTTTGTTTTGTCTGTATAATATTAAGCGAAAGATTTTTTCTTTCAAATCCCTGTATAAAAATTTCCGGATTTTCGAGATGGAGTTGATTAATTATATCCGTCCGTACATCCGGTGTAGCAGTTGCCGTGAAAGCAGCAATATTACCGACTTCAATAAATTTAGAAAACTCATCTATTTTCCGGTAGCTGGGTCTGAAATCGTGACCCCACTCGCTTATGCAATGAGCTTCATCAATAAAAAGAAATGTAGGTTTTAAGTTTTTTAAACGTTCGGCAAAGCCAAGATTTTCTAATTTTTCGGGAGATACATAAAGGAGTTTTATTTCTCCGGTACCGAGTTGATTTAGAACTTTTTCGGTCTCAACGTAGTCTAATGTACTGTTAATGAAAGCGGCAGCTTTTTTGTATCGATTTATCGAGTCGACTTGATTTTTCATTAATGCTATTAATGGCGAAATAACAATGGAGAAAGATGAACCTATCAAAGCGGGAATTTGATAACAGAGTGATTTACCGGCGCCGGTTGGAAGTATTGCCAAAACGTTTTTCTTGCTTAGAATGGAATTAATTATTTTGAGTTGTCCCGTACGGAATTCGGTATAATTAAAATATTGACTTAAAACTTCCGATGGTGTTAATATTTTTTGATTATTGATTTTCATGATAAAATATTAAAATTCAGTTTTTTTTTTTGTGAAATAAACTTAAAACATTATTTTAATTTACGAGATTATTAAATTAGTTTAAAGATTTCGAAGCTTCAAATAAGCCGCTTTGATAATATCCAAGTTTTAAATGATTTAATATAACAATAACATCGTTTTTTCCTTTGTTTAATTCTTTATAATGTTCATTTATTTTGGGAAAATAAATTGTTCTTAAAAATTGCTTCGGATATTTTAATTTACTTTTTACTATCTTTTAAAATTATATTTTATTCAAATATCCGTTAAAAAAAAGGAGATATTTTAATTTTGTATTCTATAGAAGTAAACAATTTATCGAAAACATACAGCTCTGCTTTCGGGAAAAATAGAGTAGATGCTTTAAAAAATATTTCACTTAAAGTTGCTACCGGTACTATTTTTGGGTTATTAGGTCCAAACGGCGCAGGGAAAACAACATTTGTAAAAATTCTTTTGGGAGTAACTTTTCCTACTTCGGGCAGTGCAACCATTTTAGGCAGACCGATTAAAGATTACAGTGTCAAAACTCGTATCGGTTATTTACCTGAAAATCATAAATTTCCACTTTATTTAAGCGGAGAACAAGTATTAAGATATTTTGCCGAGCTGAGCGGCTTTAGCAAAAATAACATTGACGGCAGAATAAATTACTTATTGGATTTGGTTAAAATGAGAAAGTGGAAGAAAACCAAAGTAAAAAAATATTCCAAGGGTATGATGCAAAGACTCGGTATAGCACAGGCAATAATAAATGATCCTGAATTGATTTTTTTAGATGAGCCGACAGATGGTGTTGACCCGCTCGGCAGAAAAGAAATTAGGGATATTTTATTGCAGCTTAAATCGAAGGGTAAAACTGTTTTCCTTAACAGTCATCTCCTTTCGGAAATTGAAATGATAACGGATAATGTTGCTATATTAAATAAAGGGAATTTAGTACGTGAAGGAACAGTAGAAGAATTTACAACAGATAAAAAAACCTATATAATTCAGTTAAGTAAAGAAATACCCGGACAATTTGTACAAGATAAATTTAAAGACCAAATAGTTTATGATATTCAGTGGGATCAATTTAAAATTAAAGTTGAAAATGACGATAATTTAAATGAAATTGTAGATATTTTAAGAAACAACAATTTCGGCATTAAAAGTATTACCCCGGTTAAAACAACACTTGAAGATAAATTCATTAAACTTATTAACGATTCGGAAAATCAGATTAAAAAATGAAGAATATATTAATTTTAACCAAATACACTTTCAGAGAAGCACTTTCGCGAAAAATATTTATTACTTTTTTTGCCGTTTCCACATTTATCCTTTTAATTTTTTTAGGGCTTTTTGTTTCAACAAGTTTTACCGGAATGACTTCATTTATTAAAATAAACGGTAAGCAACCCTTTGTTTTATTTGATAAAATTGTTTATTTCTTCAAATTCATCATTATAAGTCCATTATACGGTGGGGGTTTATTTTTAGCGGTATTTTCCGCATCAAGTTTTATCCCGAAAATGTTGGAAAAAGGGAGTATAGATTTACTGCTTTCAAAACCGGTATCACGCAGTCAAATTATTTGGGGTAAATTTTATGGTGGTGTGCTGATTGTACTGTTAAATATCGCTTACCTTGTAATCGGGATTTGGTTATTAATTGGTTTTAAATTTGGCGTTTGGGATGTTGAATTCCTCTATTCAATTTTTTCAATTACCTTTGCTTTTGCATTGTTGTATTCCTTAATAATTTTGATAGGTATTCTAACACAAAGTTCCGGACTTGCAATGATGGTTTCGTATTTGATATTTTTTATTTTCTCACCAATTTTACTAATACGCGATAAAATAGCTGCATTGATTGGAGGGAATTTTATAAAAGTTATATTAGACGGATTATATTATATCACGCCGAAAACTTCGGAATTAGGTACAATAACCGATCATCTTGCATTAGGGAAACCAATTACCGATTATCAACCGATTGTTTCATCCTTTATTTTTATTATTCTAATTCTTTATTTATCGATTATCATTTTTAATAAAAAAGATTATTAGAATGCTGAAAGTCAACAAAATTAGAGTAATTAGATGGTATGGAATTTGTACTTTTTATCTTCATAAATTAAAATATATTATTTAAATATAGATAGGGAAAAATATGCCGGAAGAAAAATTAAAACTTAAAGATTTATTCGACGAAACACAGCATAATAAAAATAACGGCCGAATAGATTATGTTGCGATAATTGGCGCAGGTGTAATGGGACAAGGAATTGCACAAACTTGCGCATCAGCAGGTTTAGATGTGTTAATAATAGAAAAAGATAACGATAATTTACAGCATGCTCAAATTCAATTAAAAGAATCGATGAAAAGAGAAATTGCCAGATGGGGTATGACTGATAGTGAAATGAAATCGATATTAAGCAGAATTAAATGGTCAATTAATATAAATGATATTGCCGATTATGATTTAATTATTGAAGCAGTAGCGGAAGATTTTGATTTGAAATGCAGCCTCTTCAGAAAGATAGACGAAATAGTAAAACCTGAAACAATTTTGATTTCCAATACTTCTACGTTGAGTCTGACAAAAATTGCGGAAAACACAACAAGGCCTCAAAAAATAATCGGTATGCATTTTCTAAATCCGGTACCGAAAGTACTTGGAGTTGAATTAATTAAAGGATTGGAAACTTCGAGCGATACTGTAAAAAAGATTAAAGCTTTTGCATCACGAATCGGCAAAACCGCCGTAGAAGTATATGAATATCCCGGATTTGTAACAACCCGTGCTATTGTACCTTTATTAAATGAAGCGATGTATATCCTTTTAGAAGGTGTTGCTTCTGCTCGTGATATTGATACGGCGATGAAATTAGGCTATGAATTTAAGATGGGTCCCTTGGAAATGGCCGATAATATGGGTTTGGATGAAGTGTTGACTTGGATGCAGCAACTATGGAAAACACTTGGTGAAGCGCGATATCGCCCGTGCCCAATTTTAAGAAGATTGGTACGAGATAGAAAATTAGGCAGAAAAACAGGTGAAGGTTTTTATAAATATGATGAAAACGGGAAAATTATTAATGATGAAATTAAGGTGAAATAATGAAAATATTAGTATTAAACTGCGGTAGCTCTTCAATCAAATATCAATTTATTGATACAGTCAAAAAAATAACTTTGGCAAAAGGTCAAGTTGAACGGATTGGAATGGCAAGTGCAGTTTTAACTCATAAACCCCACAACGGTGAAAAGATTAGAATAGTCGGTGAAATATTGGATCATACAATAGCGATTGAATATGTGATTGCAGTGCTTTTAAGCCCTAATCACGGTGTAATAAAAGATAAATCTGAGATTGATGCTGTAGGACACAGGATTGTCCATGGCGGTGAAACTTTTTCCGATTCGGTTCTTATAACTGACCGGGTAATGGAAGCAGTCAAAGATAATATAGAACTTGCACCGCTTCATAACCCTTCCAATATAAGGGGTATTAAAGCATGTCAAAAACATTTACCCAACATACCGCAATGCGGCGTGTTCGATACGGCATTTCATTCCAATATGCCGCTTAAAGCTTATTTATACGGCATACCTTATTCGCTATATAAAAAATACAAAATAAGAAGATATGGTTTTCACGGAACTTCGCACCGTTATGTTTCCGAAAGAGCAGCTATACTTATGGGTAAACCTATAAATCAGCTTAAAATGATTACTGCACATTTAGGTAATGGTGCCAGTATGGCCGCTATTGATGGAGGTAAATCTATTGATACAACTATGGGATTTACTCCGCTTGAAGGTTTGTTAATGGGAACAAGAAGCGGCGATTTGGATCCGTCAATTATAACTTACATTATGGGTAAAGAAGGGCTTTCTCTTTTGGAAGCTAATACGCTGTTAAATAAACATAGCGGTTTAATCGGCGTTAGTGGAGAAAGTTCGGATATGAGAGAATTAGAAGAGGCAATGAACGAAGGGCATAAACGTTCAAAATATGCTTTCGATATTTTTACTTATAGAATAAAAAAATACATTGGAGCTTATACGGCTGCAATGGGGGGATTGGATGTTTTGGTTTTTACAGGTGGAATCGGTGAAAATTCCACTGCAGTAAGAAAAGCAGTGTGTGAAAATATGGAATTTTTCGGAATTCACTTCAGTGATAAACTTAACGAAAATGCTCAAGGCGAGGCTGAGCTTTCTGCTGTTTCTTCTAAAGTTAAAGTCCTGAGAATTCCTACCGATGAAGAGTTGGTTATTGCTTTGGATACCGAGAGAATTGTAAAAGACCAAATAGCTCATGAAAATTCGGAAGATATAAAGTTTAACTGATAATTTCGTTCTAAAAATTGTACGTGAATAAACCGGACAAAAAATCCGGATTCTAAACTACATTATCCATTTAAAATATCATTTCATGTGTTTCTATTTTTAAATTTTCAAAAATATTTCTTGAAAACACACTGTCATGCTGATGAATACCAGCATCTTCGTAAATAGTCCGAGATTCCGACCTTCACCGGAATGATGCCATGTTTTTTATAATCGTTAATCTGTGGTTAATCAGTGTTAATCTGTGGTAAAAAAAAAGAATAATAAACCACAGATAGCACAGATTGTTCACAGATTCTCACGGATTTTTTTGTCTGTTAATTTTTTCATATTATTCTTTTTATTTCTTGAAAACACACTGTCATGCTGAATGTTTTCTTTAATCATTCCCTTCCCGTAAAAAACACGGGACAGGTGTGTGTTTAAAAATCAATAATGACGGTTTCATCTCCCAATTTTATTGCTTTTTGAAGCCTGAAGTCCGAAGCATGAAGTCCGAAGCATGAAGCGTGAAGTCCGAAGCAGGAAGCCTGAAGTCCGAAGCATGAAGCAGGAAGCATGAAGTCCGAAGCAGGAAGCCTGAAGCATGAAGTCCGAAGCATGAAGTCCGAAGCATGAAATCCTACATCTGTCTCCCGACTTCCGACTTCTGACTTCTAACTTGCGGCTTGCCGCCTCTGATATAATAAACCGGACTTATGTATGATTCTCATAAAAATATTTAAATAAAAAATCATTGAAATGGTTAAATTAAATTTTAGAATAAATATTAATTGAGATACTACCGAAAAATGTTATTAAATATTTAGGAGGTAAAATGGATTTTGGATTAAAAGGGAAGAACGCATTAGTTGTTGCATCCAGCAAAGGAATTGGGCGTGCAGTTGCCGAGGCACTGCTGCGTGAAGGAAGCAATGTTGCCGTCTGTTCACGTAATAAAGAAAATTTAGAGAATTCTTTTAAAGAGAACCGGCATGATAACAATCCTTTATTAATTACTTGCGATATAAACAAAGTTGAAAATATTGCAGATACGGTTAAAACTATAGAAGATTCGTTCGGAGGAATTGATATTCTGGTTAATAATTGTGGGGGTCCGGCACCGGGGAATATGGATGATATAGATGATAGTAAGTGGCGGTATGCCTATGAACAGGTTTTGATGAGTGCTATCCGGTTTACACGTCTTGCTATCCCGAAAATGAAAGAAAATAATTGGGGCAGGATTATTAATATTACTTCTATTTCCGTAAAACAACCTATAGATAATCTTTTGCTTTCCAATACGTTTAGAAGTGGATTAATTGCATTTGCAAAATCATTAAGTAACGAAGTTGCAAAATATAATATTACAATAAATAATGTTGCGCCGGGCTATACTTTGACATCACGGTTATATGAATTAGCTCTATCCGAATCGAAAAAAACAGGTAAATCGCAAGAAGATGTTTTAAATTCGATGGCTGAAAAAATACCTATGCAGCGTTTGGCACAGCCGGATGAAATTGCTTCATTAGTTACATTTTTAGCATCCGATAAGGCGGGATATATTACAGGTACTACAATCCAAATTGACGGCGGGTTAATTAAATCGACTTATTAATTTATATGATGAATCCGCTTCACAAAGTGAAATATATATTTGACAAATTTTTATTTTATTTTTATTCAGAAAAACCGATTCGATTTCCTTTTCAAATCCGGCTTATAAATATTTTTCCTCATAAATAGGGGACTTTAAAATGCAGAAAGAGCTTGAGCTTACTGTTTATCCACAGTATGTAAATGATTATTTGTATCAGAAAAAGTTAGTTTCGAAAATATTAAAAATTAATTTTGCCGAAATAAACGGGGTACAAATAATACGTAAATCTGTCGACGCCAGATCGAAACATCCCGTTTTCAAACTAAGATTAATTATATACATAAATGAGTTTCCGAAAGAAAAAAGGGCAAAAATAAATTTTATTCATGTTAAGAATAATAAAAAAGTTATTATCGTAGGCAGTGGACCGGCAGGTTTATTTGCAGCGTTAAAACTAATGGAGCTTGGTATAAAACCGGTAATTTTTGAACGCGGCAAAGACGTACAAAACAGGAGAAAAGATTTACGGTTAATACTACAAGAACAGATTATTAATCCAAACTCAAATTATTGTTTTGGAGAAGGAGGCGCAGGTACTTATAGCGACGGCAAATTATATACCCGCTCAAAAAAAAGAGGGGATGTATTGCGAATATTGAATTTGCTGGTTCAGCATGGCGCGCAAAACGAAATATTGATTGATGCTCATCCGCATATCGGATCGAATCTATTACCAAAAATAATTACCAAAATAACAAAAACAATTACGGATTTCGGGGGCGAAATTTATTTTGAATCGCTTGTTACGGATTTACTGATTAACGAAGGAGCAATTAAGGGTGTAGTTGTAAACAACGGAAAAGAATATAATAGCGATGCTGTTATTCTTGCAACGGGGCATTCGGCGAGGGATATATATTATTTGTTGGATAAACATTCAGTTAAATTGGAAGCAAAAGATTTTGCAATGGGTGTCAGGGTAGAACATCCTCAGGCTTTAATAGATTCAATTCAATATCATTCAAAAATAAGACACGAAAACCTTCCGGCTGCAAGTTATAATTTAACTTGTCAAATTAATAAAAAAGGCGTGTATTCATTTTGTATGTGTCCCGGCGGTATGATTATCCCTGCAGCAACTTCACCCGGTGAACTTGTTTTAAATGGAATGTCGCTCTCACGTAGGAATTCACCTTTTGCAAATTCAGGCATTGTGGTTTCCGTCAGTGAACCGGATTGGTTAAAGTTTAAAGAATATGGTGTTTTTGCAGGATTAAAATTACAGCAGGAATTCGAGAGAAAATCATTTATTGCAAGCGGTAAAACGCAGTGTGCACCTGCTCAGCGGATTACGGATTTTGTGAAAAATAAAATTTCAAATTCTCTTCCTCCTACATCATACATTCCAGGGAACACAAGCGTTTTGTTGGATAATATTTTGCCGGGCACTATTTCATTACGTTTACGAAAAGCAATTAAAATTTTTGATAAAAAGATGAGAGGTTTTTATACAGACGAAGCTCAATTATTAGCCCCGGAATCGAGGACAAGCTCGCCTATCAGGATACCGCGCGATAAAAAAACTTTAATGCATATACAAATAAAAGGACTTTTCCCCGCCGGTGAAGGAGCCGGATATGCCGGAGGCATTGTTTCGTCCGCAATTGACGGAGAAAAAGTAGCTGAGAAAACCGTAAATTTTTTAAGTCGCAATTTATAATACTGCAAGCAGTAAATTAAAAAATATTAATATCGCGAATTCGTGAATTTATACAAATAAAAAAAATTTAATTCGCGAATTTGCGACTAATTCTTTTGTAAAAAAGCGAAGGAATGATTTAATAATTAATAATAAAACTTTTGTGATTTTTTTTGATGCTGATAACGAAATTACGGTACAATTTGTCACTTAAATTTGTATAATATAAATATAAGTTCAACAGTGGTGATTATTCCGTAAGCTTTAAATTTGTTAATTATTATAAAATCGAATTAAAATAAATTTATGTTTTTAAAGCATCAATAATTCAAAAAAAATGACGATAATGTTACTAGATTAAAATGTAATCTTGGCAAAATTATATGAAACTTTTATTGGAGAAAATAAAGGGATAATTTATCAGGTAATTTTTTGTTAATATTAAACTTGTTTAATTTTAATGGTAATGAAAAATATTAATGAGTCCACTTCAAAAAGGGGAGTTTACCCACGTTTTTAAACGTGGGATTAAACATAGAAAACGGACTTTTTCGTAACGGTTTTTCATGAAAGGATGCCTTTGGCAAGCCGTTTATTACCTTTTTTAATTAGACTCATTAATTAAAAAGAAAAATGTAAAAAGCCGAAAATAATCTAAAATGAAAAATTACACATTTTCGAATTATATTTTTGATAAAATCAAAGCTGATGTAATTAGTTATAAAGCTCTTTTTGATAATTCAAAGGATGGGATTTTCCTTCTGAAACAGGGTAGATTAATCGATTTCAACCCAGCCGTTTTGACTATGTTCAAATGTACCCGTTCAGAGATAATCAACAAAACACCGTTTTATTTCTCACCCCAAAAACAGCCCGATGGTGAAAAATCTTCTACCAAAGCAAAAAGAATGATCCAAATTGCATTGGAAAAACAACATCATAGTTTTGAATGGATACATCGAAAATTAGACGGTACAAATTTCCCTTGTATTATAAACTTAGCAAAAGTAAATATTGAAGGTGAGAATTTTGTTCAGGCAATTGTTCATGACATTACAAATTTAAAAAAAGCTTATAATGAACTTGAAAAAAATGAGAAGAGATACCGCAACATATTAGAAAATTTAGCTTATTCGATTATAAGAATTAATGCTAAAGGAAGATTCCAATATGTAAATTCCGGATTCAGCGTTTCCTTAGATTATTCTGTGAGAAATATAATCGGCAAAAACATTTTTGAATTTGTGGCTGATATTAAAAATAGCGAATTGATTGTAAATTTTGAAAAGGTAATTAGGAAACACCCGTCATCTCTTTATCAGGAAATTGCATTTGTTAATGCCAAAGGTAAAGTTATATGGTTCGGTTTCGATTTGAAATTTAATTATACAAATAAAAAATTGGATTTCATACAGGGAGAGGGTAAAGACATAACCGACAAAAGAAACAAGATTAACTTTGAATCGGCTATGTATAAACTTTCAAAAGCTATTATTACTACTAAACATTTAAGTGATTTATACAAAGCTGTTCATAAAATTGTTGCTGAATTAATGCCTGCAAAAAATTTTTTTATAGCGCTTTATGATGCAGAAAACGATATGATAAGTTTTCCGTATTTTATAGATCAATACAATGAACCTCCCAAACCACAGAAACCTAAAAAAACGCTTACGGGATATGTTATTAAAACAAACAAACCTTTGTTAGCTACAAATGAAAAACTTGTTGATATGGCAAAGAATGGGGAAATCGGTTTATACGGCGAAAGGTCGGTTGATTGGTTAGGGGTGCCGTTAAAATCACGAAATGCAACCATCGGAGTTTTGGTTGTTCAAAGTTACGATCAAAAAATTAGATATGATACATCTTCAATAGAAGCTTTAGAGTTTGTTTCCACTCAAATTGCTTTGGCAATAGAGCGGAAGCGTAGTAGTGAAAAATTAGAAAATTCTTACTCTTTACTTAGCACAGCAATTGAATCGACTAAAGACGGTATTCTTGTTGTTGATAATTTGGGAAGGATAAAGTTATTTAATAACAATTTTAAGAAGATTTTTGAAATACCCGACGAAACAATTACTCTTGATAACCATGGACAATTAATCAAATATCTTTTAATAAAACTAAAAAATCCCAAAGCATTTATAAAAAATCTAAATTATTTAGATGAAAATCCTGGGGAAAGTATCAACGATATAGTAAAATTTAAAGACGGAAGAATTTTTGAAGGATATTCCATTCCATTAATTATTAAAGATAAAGTAGAAGGGCGGGTATGGAGTTTCAAAGATACTACTCAACAGAAAAATGCCGAAGCAGCGCTTAAGGAAGAACAAAAGCTCCTTTATTCGTTGATGGATAATATTCCCGATTCAATATATTTCAAAGATAAAGATTCCCGATTCTTAAAAATTAACAAAGCTCAAGCAAAAATACTTGGGGTTGAACATCCGAATGATGCAATCGGTAAACAAGATTACAATTTTTTCGATCATGAACTCGCTAAAGAAATTTATGAAGACGAACAAAAAATAATTAAGTCTAAAATTCCTATAATTGCCAAAGAAGAAAAAATTATTAAAGAAAATGGAAAAGAAACTTGGTTTTCGGTAACTAAGGTTCCAATAATTAACGATAAGGGTGACGTTACCGGAATTGTCGGTGTATCCCGTGATATAACCGACCGGAAAGAAGCCGAGAAAAATATTAAAAAATATTCGGAAAAACTTAAAGCACTAAATTCGTCCAAAGATAAATTCTTTTCTATTATTGCACACGACTTAAAAAGTCCTTTCTCTGCTTTATTAGGATTTTTGGAAATGCTGATTAAAGATGTTGATTCGCTTTCAAAAACTGAAATAAAAGAATATTTAATTGATACTAATAAAAGCGCAAAAAACATTTTCAGCTTAATTGAAAATTTACTTAGTTGGACTCAAATTCAAAGGGGTAAAATTCCTTGCGAGCCAAGAAACCTTAATCTGAGAAAAATTTGTCATAAGGCAATAGTTCCTTTGCAAATGAGAGCCGACCAAAAAACAATTACAATAAAAAATAATATTGCTGAAGATATCGAAGTATTTGCCGATAAATTTATGACGGAAACGATTTTTAGAAATCTAATAAATAATGCAATTAAATTTTCATATTCAAAGGGAGAAATAACCATTAGTGCTTTGATAAAAAGTGATCATGTTTTAGTGGAAGTAAAAGATATTGGTGTAGGTATTGATGAAGATAAACTCCAGAATTTATTTAAAATAGAACAACAGCAAAGCACACTTGGTACGTTTAATGAAAAGGGAACGGGCTTAGGATTAATTTTAGTAAAAGAAATGGTTGAAGAAAATAAGGGGATAATTTGGGTTAACAGTCAAATAAACAAAGGGAGTACTTTTTACTTTACACTTCCTAAAATAAATATTGATAAATCTCAAGGGATTACATGAGAACTTTAAATAATTCAAAAAATAATATAAAAAACAGTAATTACCACCGTCAAAATAATGTTAAAAAATATTTTGAATATCTTTTCAAATATTCACCTTTGGGTATAGTTATTCTTAATAACGAAGAAAAAATTGTTAAAGTTAATTCTGCTTTTGAGAAAATTTTTGGTTATAAGCATTATGAAGTTATTGGGAAAATCATTGACCCGTTGATAACGGATAATTCTTTAGAAAAAGAAGCAATATCAATTTCTCACGAGATCTTAAAAAATAGAATAGTTACAAAAGAAACTATACGATTACGGAAAAATAAAACCAAAGTTAATGTTGATATCACAGGTTATCCGATAATTGAAAAAGGAAAAGTTTTGGGAATCTTTGGAATATATAACGATATAACCGATAGAAAAATTTCAGAACAACATCTTAAAGAAAGCGAAAAAAAATTCCGTATTGCTTTTGATACTTCGCCCGATTCGATTACACTAACAAAAATGAGTGATAATACTATCATCGAAGTTAATAAAAGCTTTTGCCGAATAACCGGTTATTCAAAAGAAGAAGCGATAGGTAAAACAACTGAAGAGTTAAATCTATGGAAAGATTTTAGTGTAAGAAAATACATAGTTAATAAAATTTTAATTGAGGGCTCTGTAAATAACATTGAGGTAGAGTTTAATAAAAAGGATGGAACAATTATAACAGGTTTATATTCGGCAAATATTTTACAAATTAAAGGCGAAATAATTCTTCTTGCAGTAGTAAAAAACATATCGGAATATAAATCAGCTCAAAAAAACATATTGGAAAACGAAAAAAAATATAAGAGTATATTTGAATTATCTCCGGAAGTAATTGTACTGTTAAATATGAGAGGAATAATAACCGATGCCAATAATAAAATTACCGAAATTCTTGGATATTCTAAGAAAGAAATAATTGGTAAACATTTTTTGAAATTGCCGCTCCATCCTGAAACGGAAAAAGTAGCCAAAGAAAAGTATAGGTCGAGGTTAAAAGGGACCGAAATTCTATCTTATGATTTGAAGTTTTATACTAAATCCGGGAAAATAGTAATTGGAAATGTCAGATCAACTTTATTAACGAATGAAAATAAAAGGGATGAGCAAATTCTTTTAATGATTGAAGACGTTACGGAAAAACGAATTGCCGAAGAAAAATTAAAAGAAAATGAAAAAAAATTTTCCGGATTGTTTCAAAATTCAAGTCAGGGAATTATACTACACGATCTTAAAGGCAATATATTAGACGTGAACAAAAAAGCTTCAAAGTTGTTAGATTACACTAAAACGGAATTAACAAAATTGACCATTTATGATTTGGAACCGTTTGAAAAAGTAAGTTCAAATAGTTTGATTGGAACAACTATTGCAAAGAAAAACATAACCGCTGAAATTATGTTTAAAAAGAAGAATGGGGAAATATTCCCGGCAGAGTTATCAGCGAGTTTGCTGGAAATTAGCGGTAAAAAATACATACAGAGTATTTTCCGGGATATCAGCAAACGAAAACAAACCGAAGAAATGAACCTATTGCTTGGGAATGCATTAAAGAGCATTAACGATGCAATAAGTATTACAAACAAAGATGAAAAGCTAATCTTCGTAAATGACGTCTTTCTTAAAATGTACGGATATAGTAGAGAAGAAGTAATTGGTAAAACAATTGGATTTACCAGACCTTCGTCTGAATATGATAAAGATCAAGACGAAATTCACAGAGAAACTTCACAAGGCGGTTGGAGCGGCGAATTAATTAATGCAAAAAAAGACGGCACCAAATTCTATATTTATCTTACAACTTCTGTAGTCAAGGATAATGCAGGAATACCTATTGCTTATATTGGTGTGGCAAAAGATATTACAATGCAGAAAATAACCGAAAATAAATTGCGGGAAAATGAAGAAAGACTAAGATCGCTTTATGATAATTTATCAATTGGGTTATATCGTTCTTCGTTAGATGGTAAAATTTTATTTGCAAATCCGGCATTAATTAAGTTATTGGGTTATTCAAATTTTAACGAGTTGTCAGGAATATCCGCTTCGAGTGTATATTGTAAAAAAGAGCGGAGACTTGAATTTATTGAAAAAATAAATCAGAAAGGAGAAGTTAAAGGTTTTGAATCGAGATTAAGAAGGAAAGATGGAACTGAACTATATATACAAGAAAGTGCGAGACCTATTAAAAATTCTAATGGTAAAATACTTTATTTTGAAGGAACAGTTGAAGATATAACTCATAGAAAAGAAGCTGAACAGGAAATTATTAAGGCAAAAGAAATGGCCGAAAAATCCGATCGTCTTAAATCCGAGTTTCTTGCACAAATATCACACGAAATTAGAACTCCAATTAATGCTATTCTTAGTTTTTCAAGTCTTATTGAGGCGGATTTACACAATGTTGTAAGCGATGATCTTAAAACAAGTTTTGATATAATTGCAAGGGCCGGGAACAGAATTATTAGGACGATAGATCTACTGTTAAACATGTCCGAAATTCAGACGGGTACTTATGATTTTATACCAAAGAAAATTGATTTGTTTGATGATGTAATACAAAAGTTATATTACGAATTTAAACCGGTAGCTAAAAATAAAAGTTTGGAATTTAAGATTAATCAGCCGAAAGGACATTTTATTGTTAAAAAAGATTCCTATTCGATAGAACAAATTTTCAGTAATTTGATTGATAATGCAATAAAATTTACGGAAAAAGGTACTATAGAAATCTCAATTAATGAAGATTCCGGTAATGTAATTGTTGAAATAATAGATAGTGGAATTGGTATATCAAAAAAATACTTAAAAGATCTTTTTGAACCGTTTTCGCAAGAAGAACATGGTTATACAAGAAAATATGAAGGTAATGGTTTGGGTTTAGCTTTGGTAAAAAAATATTGTGATATGAATGATGCCGATATTTTTGTAGAAAGTAAAAAGGGGGTTGGTACTACTTTTAAAGTGATTTTTAAATTATAACTTTCCGGTATCTTTTCTGATTTTAATAATTTTGGCTCTTTTCTAAAAAAGGTTGATTTTATCATTAATCCGTAACTTTTCCCGAAGGGCGTGGACCAAGTTTTTCTAATAATTATAACTACTTCCCCCGATAAATTCGCGCAAAACAGAATTGTGCGGAACGGCTGATTCATCATCCGCGCTTTCAACATTCGATAATATTTTGCTTATTCTTTCTGCTCTCTGAAAAGCATCTACCCGTAAAGGATTTTCTTTATATTCTTGACGCCACTTCAAAAACTCTTTTAATAAACGCGAATGATAAATGGCTAATTCATACGGCATTGCACTATTAATTATATAATCAGCCGTGTTGTTATAAGGAATAATGTAACGTTTTTCGCTAGATCTTACATAATGCCAATGTTCTAAAGTTTGCTGTGGATTGTATGCGCGATGCACGGAATCTCTCAACATTCGTCTAATCATTCTTAAATCTGTCCATCTGATAAATTTGCCGTCTTTACCTTTCATTTGTAAAAGCGGTTCAAGATATAATTTAAATTTTAGTTCATCCGGAATATCTTTAGACATTGCAGGGAAAAGTCCGTGAAGGCTGTCGATTAAAAGTATTTCATTGCCGCCTAATTTTAATCGAGATTGATTTAATTTTCTTTTACCTGTTTTAAAATTATAATAAGGGACTTTAATTTCTTTTCCCTCACTTAATTGCAGAAGATGTTCATTTATAAGTTTAATATCAAGTGCTTGGGGAATTTCAAAATCATAGTCGCCAAATTCATCTTTTGGATGCAATTCAAGGTCAAAAAAATAATTATCAAGATTCAATGCAACAAATTTGTATCCGTATTCTTTAAGTTTTTCTTCCAGTTTAATGGTTGTTGTAGTTTTCCCTGAAGAAGAAGGTCCTGTAATAAATATCATTTTTAAATTATCGATCCGTTCTTTAATTAATTCAGCCGCCGTCGAAATATTTTGTTCATAAGCTTTCTCAGATTCGTGTACAATATGAGGGAACTCGCCATTTTTTATTCTGTTATTCATAGCCTCAATTGTGTGCAAATTGTGGTCGACTGCCCAATTTAAAACGTGCCAAATTTTTGCCCAAGGGATATTGGCGGAAGGTTGTGATGCATACATAGAAGCTTCCCGGCGTTTTTTATTCTGTTCTTCACGATATAAAATATACGCTTTTGCCACTTTAGCATGACCGTTTTCAATCAAAACTTTTTCAACTGCATCTTGGATTTCTTCAATATCCGGTTTATAATTTTCAGAATGAGTGTTTTCGAGCAATTCAATCACTTTATCGGCTAATATATCGGCTTTGTTTTTATCCCTCCCGCCCACGGAAACGGCTGCACGATAAATTGCATTCATTATTCTTTCACATTTAAAAGGGACTACTGTTCCACTTCTTTTTATGACAAATTTTATTTTTTCCATTTGAACACTTTATAAATTAGAGCCGGGATTTATTTATCCGACAAGTCAGGCCGTAGTTTTGAGCACTATGTATTCTTAATGTGCGGCTTCGTTCCAATAAATTGGAACTTCGCCGTCTTCGGGCTTCCTTTTTCGCTTGCGAAAAAATAATATCTTTTGTACGCAATTACAAATTATTAAATATCTAAAAATGTTTTTTCGAAAAAGCTCTTCCCGAATGACTTTTTAAGTGAATTTCAAAGTCAATTGCTTTTTGTTTTTCTGTAAACGTAATGGTTGTTTGTAGTTTCCAAGGTTTGTATTGCGATGTATATGGGCTGCCACCTTCATTATGTTTTTTCAAACGTTTTTCGATATCAGTGGTTCGCCCAATGTAATGACGATCAGGATTTTTTATGCTTTGTAATATGTAAACGTAATAATTCATCATTCAATTATATTAAAGTATCAATTTTTTTTTCGCAGGCTCAAAACGAAGCCCGAGTGGAGGTGGCGGGGGTCGAACCCGCGTCCGAAGATACCGTCCTAAAAACGTCTACACACATAGTTTGTTTTTTGAATCTTATTCATTTAACTCCAACAAACAGGATTTAAATGAACCAGCCTGATAAAACCGCGTTAGCGGATTCGCCTCTTTTACTCAGGCTCTCAATTCGGCTATCGCACCAAACGACGTTCTTTTACTCCCCGGTGCGAAAAGAAGTAAAGAACGGCTGCGTTTTATTTACGCAGCTAAAGCGTAATTATATTCGCCATTTGTTTTTTATACCGCCGTTTTATGTGTCTGCGGATAACACAGTGTGCAGTTCAAAGAACTATAGTAACCCCGTCGAAACCAATTTCACCCCCAATAATTAAACCTGATTATCATTTATTGGGATAACTCTTCCAATTGATATCATGGGTATCATTAATAAAATTTTCAAAACGTGCAAGAACAAATAAAAAATCCGATAAACGATTTAAATATATAATTATTTGATTATTTATTTTTTCATTTTTTGAAAGCGAAACAACTCTTCGTTCAGCTCTTCTGCAGATTGTTCTACTTAAATGGATTACTGAACTAACTTTTGTTCCGCCTGGTAAAATGAAACTTTTTAATTCAGGAATTTTACTATTTAAATCATCAATTTGTTCCTCTAATTGTTTTGTAAATTTTGAAGTAACTCGAGGAAGATTAAAATTTTCAAATTTTTTATCTAACGGAGTAGCTAAATCGGAACCTACTATAAAAAGTTCATTTTGTATTTTTCGTAATATGCTTTTTATTTCTTTTTGCCCCGATTCGGCAACAGCAACACCGATAAGTGAATTTAGCTCGTCTATTGTTCCATAAGCTTCCAAACGTTTATCATCTTTTGAAACACGTTTTCCTCCAAATAAAGAACTCGTACCTTTGTCGCCGGTTTTTGTATAAATTTTCATTTTGTAAACGGAACTTTTTCTAAAAATAAATCTATATTCATTTTATTATATTTTGTATAAATAGGCACATCATTTTTTACTGCCGTTGAATCAACAACTGCCAAGCCGATTGTCTTCTTGAAATATTTCGAATAAGCTACGCTTGTTAGCATTCCAATATTTTCATCGGCAGAGTTAAATATTTTCAATGGAGTTATATAATCGAAATCAACATTTAAAAAAACACCAATTAATTCCCTTTGATGTTGACCATGGAAATCTGATTTTTTAATAGTTTGATGCCCGATAAAATTTTTTTTCATAAAAGAAATATTATCTAACAAATTTACTTCGAAAGGGGTATAATTATCGTTGATTTCATTTGGAACATCAGTAATACCCATTTCAATCCGGAATATATTATAAGCTTCATAGCCGCATATATTCAAATCGAATACACTTGAAAATGAAAGTAAATCGGATAACAATTTACCCGCAAAATCACTTTTTACAAAAATTAAATATTTTTGAATTGTTTTTTGTTCAATATATTTTGTGATATAAAAATCCGTATCGTAATAATTACAATTAATAATATTTGTTTCGTTTAATTCTTCGATCATCTTTCCGCAAATCATTGTAAGATATGAATCAGCTTGAGGTCCAATAATTTCGAATTGAGAATATTCATTTAAGTTTTCTGCAATTTTTATATCTTCATCAATAATATATTGTTCAATCCAGTTTTGTAATATTTCTTTTCGATTTTTATTACAAGCAAGGAAAGTATGTCCGTCAATTTTTAAAAATAAAGTTCTGTCAACAATCTTGCCTTTTGTATTAAGAAAAAGTGTAAATGTTTTTTCGTTTTCCCCTACAATTTTTAAGTCATTTGTGGAGATACGATTTAAAAGATCGGCCGTTTCATTTCCAACAAATTCCAAAACGGTTGTATCTAATAACGGTCTAATTGCAACTCCGTGTTTTAATGATTCATATTCATCATTGACCGGTAGGAACGAATTAATCATTCCATCTTGCGAAACCGCAGCACGATTAAACTTAAGCTTCATAAAATCATTAAGTGATTTATTTTCTCTTTCTTCAATAAACATATAGATAATCCAAAAAGTTAATACTTCCTCCACCACCGTCTGTTGCGTTTAGTAATATAAAGATGTCTTTTTTTACTCCAATAAAACGGAATTGAATCAATTATCGGAATAGTTTTAGAAGAGTCGGAAAAAATATATTCATAATAATCCGGATACTTATCGTTATTTAAATTAGCGATTGTACGTTTATGCGCAATCCCTTCATAAGTTTCAAGCAAATGAGGTCTCTTTTTTATTCCATCAACAAAAAAGAAGTTAAAATCGCGATGTCCCGAAATTATGCCGGCATCAAAATCAAGTTTTATATACAATTCATTTTTAGCTCGCCATCTTTTTAATTTCATATAATTAAAACCCCCGTGGATAGGAACTTCCGCTTGCCAAAGTGTATCGAAATTTCCTTTCCCATCGCATTGGAACAGAGTCAAATAGAAAAAGGCAGTACCGAGTTTTGTGCTGTCCAAATTTATAAAGCTGGAATAGTAACCGACAATATTTTTTGTTTCTATAAATCTTTCGCCTTTTTTCGATTTTGCTATAAGTGCAAAAATATAATTCCCACCTTTTCTATAATAAATAACAGCCGGCTTGGGGATAGAAAATGTATAAGTTTTAGCGGAATTAACTAAATAAGTACCGACAGAATAATTTTTAAGTATATATTCTTTAAGTGAAAGTGTATCACAAGGCGTTCTTCTTTTTGCCTGTTCTTTTTGTACATTCAGATTATATTTACGAATACTATGTTCTTTAGAAGGAGAATTAGCAGGGGAGCCCGAACCTCCGCTTCCACCGCCTCCGCAACTATAAACAAATGTAGCTAACGACAGAAATACCATTATTTTTATTATTCTCATCTTTTTGCCTTTCTAATTTATTACTGAAAAATCATAATAAAAGAGCAATAAATTTTTATATTTTAGAATATTCATCAAAAAAGTAAGCCGAAGCAATAATACCTTTTTCGAAACTCTTTAAAGCAAAATGTTCATTTGGAGAATGGATATTATCCGAATCAACCCCTAACCCCATTAATATAGCGGGAGCTTTTAATTGTTTAACAAATTCTACCACAATAGGTATAGAACCTCCCTCGCGGGTATAAACCGTTTGTTTGCCGAATGCTTTTGCTACAGATTTTGATGCCGATTGGATGGCTTTGTTTTTCAAATCCATCACTATTGGATAACCGCCCTGCATTTCCGTTATTTCTACTTTCATACTTTTGGGTACAAGTATTTTTACATATTTTTTAAATTCTTTTGCTATTTTCTTAGGGTCTTGATCGGGTACTAATCTCATACTAATTTTAGCAGAAGCTTTGGAAGGCAGTACGGTTTTAGCCCCTTCGCCTGTAAAACCTCCAACAATACCGTTGCAATCCAGTGTGGGTCTGGTCCATAACCTTTCTAAAGTTGAGTAACCTGCCTCACCTTGTAATTGTTTAACACCAATTTCTTCAGCAAAATTTTTATCTGAAAATTTCAGTTTGGTGAAATTTTCTTTTTCCTTTTTACTCAATTTTTTTACATCATCATAAAAATGAGGTATTGTAACTTTTTCTCTTTTGTCTTTAAGTTTTGCAATAAGATTCGCCAATTCATTAATAGGATTTCCAACTGCACCGCCGAAGCTTCCTGAATGCAGATCTTGTTTTGGCCCTGTTAATTTAACTTCAAAATAAGTCAAACCGCGTAAACCGTAATTAATTGTTGGAATTCCTGGTCCATACATACTTGTATCGGAAATTAATACGGCATCACATTTAAATAGCTTTTTATTCTCTTTTAAGAATAATTCGAGATTGTTGCTACCGACTTCTTCTTCACCTTCGATTAAGAATTTTACATTTAATGGGAGTTTACCTAAGGTTTTGAAATAAGCTTCAACACTTTTGATATGGACAAAATTTTGACCTTTATTATCATCGGCACCTCTAGCGAAAATTTGCCCCTCTCTGATGTCAGGTTCAAACGGTGGAGTTTCCCATTCTTCCAAAGGTTCAGGAGGCTGAACATCGTAATGCCCATAAATTAAAACTGTTGGTTTGTTGTTTGCCGCCAGCCATTCTCCATAAACAATCGGATGCCCTTTTGTTTTGAAAATTTTTACATTTTTCATCCCGGCTTTTTTTAAGTTTTTAGAAACAAAATTTGCACATTCACGCATATAAGGTTTATACTCTTCTTTAGCGCTTATACTTGGTATCTTTAAGTATTCAATCAATTCATTTAGATAATTTTTTTGATTCTCAACAATATAGTTTAATACCTGTTCCATTTTTCACTCCGGCTTTAATAATAAGATTCTTTTTTTACCTTTTTTGAAATACCTAATATTTTAATAAAAGTTTTTAGATTATAATTATAAGATAATAAAACAAAATCTTATTTTTATCCATTTTTTTTGAATTTGAATTTTGAATATACTTTCCCCCAAAAGAAGTACTATCGTTTGTTTATTTGGTTTATTGTAATTCAGAAAAATTTTTAAAAGTAGTGAATAAATAATTTTATAGAGGGAACTCAATAATTTCTAACTAAAATTTTATAAGGGGTACTCCATAAAATTATTTATATCTTCCATAAAAAATTTTTTTATTCATTAAATTAAAGGTTTATAATTCTGAATATTAGAAAACAATTATCAACAGAGATAGATTGAAGATATTTATTTACATATTAAAAAATCATATTGGTCCTTTTCTTTTTGCTGTGTTTACTTTAATAGCAATTTTTCTTTTACAATTTTTAATGAAGTTTGCAGACCGTTTAGTCGGCAAAGGTTTAGGGGCAGGAGTAATTATTAAACTTATCAGCTATAACTTAGCATGGATGGTTGTGTTAGTTGTTCCTATGGCGGTATTAGTTGCCACTTTAATGGCTTTCGGTAATATGGCTCAAAACAATGAAATTGCAGTATTAAAATCATCGGGAATGAGTCTTTATAAAATGATGGCAGGACCCTTATTAGTTAGTTTTATAATTGCTTATTTATTAGTACAATTTAATAACCATGTGTATCCGAATGCTAATCATGCAGCAAGAATTTTAATGCAAGATATTTCGCGGAAAAAGCCGACACTTTCATTAGTACCGGGAGTATTTTCACAAGAGGTAAGAAATTATGCAATATTAGCAAGAGAAGTAGACCCCAAGACGAATATATTAAAAAACATTGTAATTTATGACCAAAGTGATCCGAGAATTCTTAATATCATTACTGCAAAAAGAGGTAAAATTTATTTTTCGAAAAATCGTGAAAAACTAATTCTTGACTTATGGAATGGAGAGATTCAACAATCTAATAGAATTAATCGAAATTTTTACCGTAAAATGATATTTAAAAGAGATAGAATTGCTATGAATGCTGAAAATTTTTCTTTTCAGCAAAGTTCATTTGCCGGTCCGCGAGGCGACCGTGAATTAAGTGCTCAAGATATGTTGGTAATTGTAAAAAGATTGAAGAAAGTAAGGGATAAATATCTTTTATCGTTAAATAAAGATATAATGAAATTTTTTAATGATTCATTTCAGAAAAGAAACTTGGAATTTTTCGGAACAAAATTAGATTCAAGCTTAATTTTATTAAGGGTTTCAAATAGAGTTAATACTATTCAAAGTAACATTGCTTCTGAAATTGCAAGTTTAAGATACAATAAAGATAGAATGAATAGTTATTGGGTAGAAATATATAAAAAATATTCGATCCCGGTTGCGTGTATCATTTTTATTTTAATCGGCGCTCCTTTAGGTACAATGATACGCAAAGGAGGATTCGGATATTCAGCAGGAATTAGTCTGATTTTTTTCTTGATTTATTGGGCATTTTTAATTGGCGGGGAAAAGCTTTCCGATAGAGGGATGCTTTCGCCTTTTTGGGGAATGTGGAGTGCAAATATATTTTTAGGTATACTTGGAATTTTATTTACAATAAAAAGTGCCCGAGGTAGAGTAACCATTAAATTTAATATTTTCAATAAATTAATTCCAAAACAATGGAGAGTAAGTTCTGAAGATAATTGATAAATATGTGATAAAGCAATTTCTTTTAACTATTTTATTCGGACTTTTAGCTTTTTCATTAATCTTCGTAATTATCGATTTAATGGAAAACCTTGATGATTTCATTGATCACAGTGTTCATTTTTATATAATATTAGAGTATTATTTAGTTTTTATCCCTGAAATAATTAAACTTATGCTCCCGGTTGCTGTACTTTTATCGGTTTTATTTACTGTTGGTAAAATGTCTGACCGATTAGAATTAACAGCATTCAAATCGAGTGGTGTAAGTTTATACCGCTTTGCGGCTCCGTTTTTAATTACCGGGTTTCTAATTAGTATTGGAGCTGTTTACTTCGGCGGATATGTGGTTCCACTGGCAAATAAACACAAAGTTTACATAGAAGAAAAATACCTTAAAAAGGGGATTGTTTATATTGGTAATAATATTTTTTTCCTCGACAGTCCTAATAGAATTGTTTCCATTGCTTATTATGATGTTGCAAACGGGCAGGCAAACCGGGTAAGTATAGAAACTTTTGCTCCAAATAATTTAACTCACCTAATACACAGAATAGATGCACAAAGAATGCGTTATGATACTTCAGATTCCAAATGGATAGCTTATGAAGGGATTGAGCGAACATTCGGCAGATACAAAGTCCATTTAAAAAAGTTTAATAAAATAATAATTAATAATTTAAATTTTAAACCGAAAGAGGTTATTGAAAAGCAGAATAAACCGGAAGAATTAACTTTGACACAATTAAAAAAATATGCGGACAATCAAATACGTGCAGGTAATGATGCAACAAGAATATTAATAGCATACCATTCGCGTTTTGCATTTGCATTTGCAAGTTTTATAGTAATTCTTCTCGGTATTCCCATTGCAAGTGATAAGCGCAGGGGTGGGCTTGCTATTCAATTTGGAATTAGTTTATTAGTTACTTTTGTTTATTTGGGATTTATGAAAATAAGCCAGGCATTTGGTAAAAACGGTGTATTAAATCCTATTATTACCGCCTGGCTTGCTAATTTTATATTTCTGATTATAGCACTATTTTATTTTTTGCGAACTAAAAAATAATTTCAGAATTTCCATCTCGAACTGATAGATATCCCGATATGCTTGGCATTATTTCCACTTAACACATTATTCAAATCCGTTGTTGCAAAATCCAAATCAAGTATTCCCAAATCGGCACCAAATCCAAATCCCCAATTAAATTTATATATTCCCCCAAAAGAAAAACCCGATCGTATCGGCAGCCAGGGAAGCAGCTTCCATTCAAATCCCAACGAAAAACGAGGTTTTGTTGAGTTGGTGGGCTCATTATTAAAACCCTGATTATATCCGAATATCACTAACATCTCTCCAGGGAATTCTCCTCCAATCAGCTTATCTAATTGCATCCCGGCGCCAAACCTTAATGCAGTAGGCAATTTTGTTGTAAAGCCGCTGCTGTATGATCCTTTGGGTTTAAATGTATTATCTAATGAATCTACTTGTACGGAATCGGTAAAGTTATTAAATAAAAAGTTTCCTACGGAAGAATAATGGACAGTTCCTTTATCCCATTTAATACTTCCTACATCGGTTACAGCAAAACCAAAAGACCAAACACTATCTATTTGTCCCGATAATCCAATATCGAAACCAATTCCACTGCCCGCCGGTGTTGGGAAAGGACCTACATTTGAACTTTTTGAAGATTTGTCGAAATCCCATTCAATACCGAAATCCGGTGAAGCTGCAATATTTACAACAGAATTACTTTTTATGTTTAATGAATGATCATTTAAAGTTTCAAACGAAGCGTTAACATTTTCAGTGCCTATATAAGCAAATCCTTGAACTAACTTAATTGAAAAGCCAATATTGATATTTTGAAATATATCGGGTAAAAGCCCTTGAAGTTGACGAGCATAACTAAGTGAATATTCTCGCAAATAAAAAGCTCTTAATTTGGTATCGTTTAAATTATAAACTTTCCCAATTTTATTCCCGTCAAGAATAAGATTAATCATATCCATAGGAATAGAAACGGAAGTTCCGAATCTATCTTTTATAGAAAAACCGAATGCACCAACGTCTAATCCTGCATTATAAACTAAGGAAAGTATGTCGGTAGAAAAATTAGCCCTTATATTTGTACCGCTGTTGAATAAAGATTTGAAACGGGCTTTATCGGTTTCATCGAGGTAACGCCCCACTTTTTTACCGTTAGAGCCTGTAACACCGCCGAAAAAATAATTATAATCATTAATAGTCATAAAATCATTTCCAGCAAAAAAGCTCATGTTAGGAATCGGAAAAATTGTAGAGAATTCCCAGTTATGATCTTGTGAAATTGCAATATTTGCCGGATTTACACCAAGAGCAAAAACACCTCTCGACGAAACTACAGAAGTTCTGCCCATTGCTGCTGCACGCGGATTAGAAATACCATCGGAGCCTCCACCTTGTGCAAATACAAATACAGATGTAATAAGTAGAATGAAAAATATATTTAGTACTTTCATTTTTCTCTCCAATTTTAATCGTTATTTAATTTGTAATTTGCTTGACCATAAAGCTTAAGGAAAATACTTCCAGTAGTTTTGAACTTTACAGGTATATTACTATCCGGTGGTGGTGTAATTAACTTTATTATTACCGATAGTCTTCGATTGTGCAAAAATGTTTGAGCATCAGCACCTCTAAGCTCAATATTTTGTTTTGTAACTGCCGGACTAACAACATTTCCATTTTGATCAACAGTAGGAGCCTCAATTATAATCTCTTTTTTTGCATTATAAGAAGGCGGTATTGCGACTAACTGATTGCCTTGTTTATCTAAAACACTTCCCTTGAAAGATAATTGAACCGGAATTTTGTTAATCATTTCAATTGTTAATGTAAGAGAGTTTATAGAATTGATATCTTTATCGCTAATATTAATTGAATCTACTTTAAATGTATCAACAAACGTTCCTCCTGCAATACCCACATCGAGAGGAATTTGTATGTCCATATCTCCGGATACGGAATCTGATTTAGCTACACTTCCTTGAAGGTAATCGGGATTTATAATTGCTTGTCCTGAAAAAGTAAATTTATTTGGTATTGATCCGGTGAAACTATTAATAAAATCAACAAATCCGTAATTTTTCAGATCAAAAATTTTAGAAGATTTAGGAGGAATATTTAAGTCGACATTTAAAGATCTTTGTTGACTATTATTTGATGCTTCCATTTTTCCTTTAAGTTCAATACCCATATTTATAGATGAATTTAATCCGAGCAAAATAGAAGGATTATTTAGCTTGAGGCTGTCGAATGAAAATTTATCTTTAAAATTGCCTAAATTCAAATCAAAGTTTGTTTTTGCAATATTAAATTTAGTAGGTTTTATTAAACCTTTAACCGAACTGAATATTATATTGCCGAATTTAATTTTGACACTCACGCTATCATTTTTTGAAAGAGTTCGCGGGTCGGTAGTTGCACTCGTACTAATTGAAGCGATGTAATTTAACTTATTAGTAAGTGTACCTTGTGTGAGTGTCTGAATACTCCAACCTTTAAGTGATGCAACATTAATAACTTTATTAAGTTCATTTCTATTTAATGAAATAGTTGCCGAAAAAGGTGAGCCATCGGGTTTGAATAAGTTTTTTAATGTTAACTTTAATGTAATATCAACATCTAAATAATTATTAAATGCAATATTAAAATTACCTTTTTCAAAAATTGCTTTTTCTATTTTGGTTGAATCGTCAATCATAACCGAATTATCAATTTTAAATTCTTTTTGAGGCGGAAGTATTGCGGTAACTTTTGATATTGTAAGATTTTTAAATTCAGCATCTATTACAGTACCTGCATTTTGCGGCAATGTAACAAACTGACTGTTGCTTCCCGGGGTATAAATTTTACTTTCTAAAACCAGTGAATTTGAAATTGTTTTCCCACTCAAATCGAATGAAACAGTAGTACTATCCATTGGGAGAATGCTAACCGGCTCAGTCGAAGGCTTTTGGGCAATGATTGTATTATCAGTTGCATTTTTAATTGTTATTCCTCTTAATTCTGTATAAACAGGCAATCTATTAATAAGTTTTAATTCCAACGTTCCGCCGTCTAATGTAACAGATGCAAATTGCTTAATTTGATCAAAAGATCGTGTAAATTGAATTGAGTCTTTAGGAAACTTTACAGTTGAGCCGCTTGTTACCCCTGGAAGACCCCAATCTTCTATTTTTAATGTTGTTGAAATAGGTGTAACATCATTAATTTTCACCGAACCTATTTTTTGTTTAACGGAAGTAGAAAATCCATTAATAGATAAATGATTATCTACATAAAAAGGCCGCACTTTATTTTTTTGAACATAATAAAGAAGTCCCATCGAATTCGGGTTTTTGGAAGAAACGATTGTACTGTCGTTTCTTAAAATATCGTTCAGAGTATATAAACTGTCGGATATAGGGAAAGCTACCTGAATATTATAGCTTGGAGCAACAAAATCTTTCGGTATATCAACACAGCTTTGGAATGTAATACCAATTAAAAAAAATAAGACAATAACGGGTTTTGATACTTTTTTCATATATGTACCCCTCCAATTGATTAAGGGGGTGGAATAGAATAACTTGCATATAATACAA